>JAISKT010000319.1 GCA_031261295.1 Candidatus Symbiothrix sp.
GTATCAAAACCGACTTTCACTACTCGTGCATCCCGTATTCCATCATAATAGCCGGATAAATGTAGAATTTCATAAGCGCTATTCAGATAATTCACCAATTTTTTATCCAGATTATGAAGATTGTTATAGTAATATTCAATTGATTTGCGATTTTTGGCTACCTTCTTAACTCCTTTTATAAGAAGATAGGTATCCAATGCAATCAATACACCATTATAAGCTGTACCACAAGCCGTTTTCACATACTTGCTATCATTATAATATCCGTCTTCTTTGCCGGCTTTTTTGAGTGTCTCCTTCGCGTTGTCCATATAACGAATGGCTTCAGCGTAATTCTTTTGTTTAATTTCTTCTTGTTGCTCGTTGTGTGACATAATCAAAGTCTTTAAGATATTAAATATCCGCAAAGATAAACAGAATATTTTTAAAATGGGTAGCCAATGGCAATATATACTGCCGAATTTTTAAGAAATTTATCCTTGAATAAGACAAAGCGATTGCCGATGGGCCGGGCCGGGTCGTAAACGCGCGTACCGCCATCCAGACGGAGGATTAAAAAGCTCAAATCGAAACGCAAACCGACCCCGGTTCCGACTGCTATTTCCTTGTAAAACTTATTCCATTGGAATAATCCGTCCGGTTGGTTGGGATAATCCTTGATGGTCCAGATGTTTCCGGCATCCACAAAAAAAGCCGGTTCCAACCAGGAGAATACTTTGTAACGATATTCGGCGCTCAAAATCAAATTGATGTCGCCCACATGAGTCGTCGGGTCGTTCGCTTCTCCCTGATTGAAGGAACCGGGGCCTAAATATCTTGTACTCCAGCCTCTTACATTATTGGGGCCGCCGCCATAATACCGTTTTTCAAAAGGAAGAATAGTGGAATTGCCATACGGATAAGCCAATCCGATGCCCGCATGGAAAGCCAAACCGGCCGTTGCAGTCAATTGGAAGGTTTCCGAAAAATCAATATCGCCTTTTGCATATTGGGCAAACGGATTGCCCAGGATATTGTATTGTCCCGTTTCCGATTTAGGAGCATGCGCCGCGTTGAAAATCCAGCTCAACGCATTTCCCGAAGTTTCGGCATTGAAGCGGATGGTATATAAATTCTGACGCAACCGTCCTGTTTCCGCATTGGTATAGATTAAGTTGTAATTGATTCCGGCCGTAAACACATCCGCATAACTGAATTTGGTCAGCGAATCCACACTGTTATCCAGAAAATCCTGGAATGTTTTGGATTTCCACGGCATCATCACATAGTTGATATCCAATAGACTCAGGCTTTGCGAAATGGGGCTTCGTTGTCCCGCCCACCGCACTTTCCAATTGAAATTGAAGAAGTTGCGGATATATTCGGGCCGGCGCTGAATGTCATAACTCAAGCTGTATTGCGTTTGCGTATTGAACCGGTTCGCCATATACGTCCCGATGAACGGAAGGTGCAATTTGGGAAATGTCAGCGAAGGACTGACGCCCAACTCATAATAATTGTGCGTCAACGTATCGCTGCCGGAACTTCCGCTGACAAATTCGTAAGCTCCGCGCAAATGCAGGTTGAATATTTCCGAACCGTTGAAAATATTGAGATTTCCGTAGGTAACATCCAAGGCAACGCCTAAATCCCCGGCTTTGTTGGTGCCTTCAAAACCGGTTTGCAAGGAGTGATTATTTCCCGGAGTCAGGTAAATATTGCAATCCAGCAAGGTGGAATCGGGATAATTGTTTTCTACGTATTGCAAATCCACCCGTTCCAGACAACTTAGCGCTTGAAAAAGACTGGTGGTGCTTTCTCCCTGCCGTTGCCTGAACAGGCTTTGGGGGCGAACCATCACTTTTTCCGCAATGACTTTGGGACGCAAAAAATGCAGTTTGTCGTAATAAATAAACAGGCCTTTATAATCTACCGAATCCGTTATTTGGTAGGCGTCTTTTTCCAACGGGTCGTATCCGCTGTATATATTCACCCGTTTAACAGTATAAGGAGTTATTTGTGTGCTGTCCAAGAGGATAAGCGTCAAATCCACTTGGTTGGAGCGCAGGGTGGTATCGGCCAGATAATGCAAATTATCTCCTGCAAGCGTATAATAACCCATGTTTTGCAAAAGGCTGTTGACTCTTTGCCGCTCTTTTTCCAAGGTATTCATATCAAAAATAGTCCCTTCTTTGATAAGTCCCCGGTTGCGCCAAGGGGTAATATTTCGCCAACTTCTTCTATTGGTTTGCCGTTGATTGGTTTGCCGGTTATTTTGTTGATTATTTTGCCGGTTGCCTTGCCGTTCGCTCCGTCCGCTTCTATTCGTCAATTGGGGAATTTCCATCTTATAGTTGCGGATGCGGTAGGGTTCTCCATTGTGGATATGATAAATGACATCCGCTTTTTTCTGTGCCGTATCTATTTGCGCCGATACACGGGCGTTCAGGTAGCCCAGATTTTTCATTTCCGCTTCCAATTCATCGACAGAAAGCGTAGCGGCGTTATGATTAAAAATAACAGGGGCCTCTCCCATTTTGCGGATGAACTTCTTGATAAAATTGGAATCATTATTTACTAAGTTGTAAATAGAAACCGAGATAGCGGAAGTATTCGCTTTTTGTTGGATATAAGGCGTGAGTGCGGATTTGTCAACGCCACTGCCATCCATTTCAATATCCACCTTATTTAAAAGGTATTTCCCTTCGGGAATGTATTTGGTGGTACTGCAGGAAGAAATGAAAATAATGAAGGAAATGAAAGAAATGAAAATAATGAAATGCACCCCCAACCCCCTGAAGGGGACTTTTAATGTGTGCATTATTCTTGTGGCGTGCGTCAGCCAAAGAATTATTTTCATTTCCTTCATTATTTTCATTATTTTCATTATTCTCATTTCTTCTTTTTCCTGAATTTGTCAAATAATTTACGGAATGTCCGTTCTTCTCTTTTATAAACAATACCGGCTCCCTGCGTGGTTCTGGCTTGTTCATAATATTGATTATTCGTTGTATTATAGATTTTTAATACCACACTGCCCGAAGGTATCAATTTGTATTCCACGTCGAAATCGCCGGTAAAGTTATTCATTTGATTTGAACTGTTGTGATAACCTACGGTTCCGTTGATGGTTAAGCGGTTATTGAAAAGTTGTCCGCTTACATTCACATCCATATCCATGTTTTCAAACCCGGCGTCTCCGGCATGCAAATCCGTTCCAATCGACCAATTCTCACTCAACACGTTGGACAACAGGTTATTCAATTGGCTGGTAATGGAAGAAGAAGCCAGCGAAGTCCATATATTGCCGTTTCCGGTGGGCAGGGAATTGGAATTTATCGGTAGAAAACCGCCGAATGCGAGCAAATACGCTATTTCCTTGATTTTCAAATCATCCGTATATAACAACCCGTCTATTTTGCGCTGAATATCTTCCTGCTCGTTGGGAAGTAAAATGTTGTATTGCAATTTCATTTTATCAATGCTTCCGATAGCTGTCAGTGAACAAGTTACAGGAACTTTTGTATTGGCAAGGCCGATTTTACTAAAACTGGGGTCAAGACTTGCCAGGTCGGCCCGTACATTGTACAAAGCGGTCACATCGAACGTGGTTGCCAACGGGTCGCCCTTGAAAACCAATTTTCCTCCTTCTTGAACGGTAAACGTCTTTTTGGTGATATTGACCAAGGAAAGGGTGGCATTGCCGGATGCTACTTCATAATCGCCTGACATACTGATAGCTGAAGTATTCATGTCATACGAAAACTTAATCATTCCGGTTCCCGTCACTTGAGCCGCATCTCTGGTTGCCGGATTAAAGATGGCGCCGACCGTTAAGCTGGGGTCAAGCCACAAGGAGGCATTTATTTTCAGCGGAAGTGTAAATGCGGCTTCTTTCTTCGTTTTCCCGGTGACTGCCTCCAAGTCTTCGCCCTCCGTATTAATATAGGTAATATATTGATATTGCTGTGCCGTACTGGCGGAAAACGGAATGTTGACCATCACTTTGGTGTCATTGGAATGCGTGATGTTGCCGGTAACCATCCAGTCTTTGTTGTTTTTCTTGACATTCAACAAGCCGTTTATCCGCAGGCTTCCGTAGAGTAAACTGTCGGTTTGCTGTTCATTGTTGAGTACCAGGAAATCGCTTAAACTGATGGATATATCCGGCGTAAATCCGCTGTATTGCTGATGCGTGATTTTTCCGGTGGCGGCAAGTACATGTTTGTTTTCATCCAAAATGGTAAACCGTTTCAGTTCAATGGCATCCGGATTGAAATAGATAGAATCGTTTATCGTATAGAGGGTATTCAGCATTTTTATCCCCACTTGGGCATTGTTGAAATAGGCCATTCCGCTAAGGGTGGGATTGCTGATTTTGCCGGTGGCCTTCATATTGGCGCCGACACTTCCTTCCAGGCCATACAAGCTTTCGCCCATTAATTGCTTCAACCACTCCAATTCAACATCCCAGATATTGGCTGTAATGGCTAAGGAATCTTTTTCCGGCAAAACAAAACCGGAGACCACCGATTGCGGATGTCCTTCGCGGTTCAGGGTGGCGCGCAAGGCCAATCCGTTCCGTTCGCTGCTCCAGCCGCTGCTTACGCTTAAATTGCCAATCGCATTGTTGGCATATACAATGTCGTTGAGAGTGAATCCTTTGGCAAAAAGGAAAGGCGTGGATAGCAGGTTCCGGGCGACAATTCGTCCGTTGGCCGTTCCCGATAACGGAATATCTGTCTTTATCGCTCCGAAAAGGGTGGCCAATTGGAATTGCGAAATATCCACCGTAACGCTGTCTTCTCTGGAAGCCGAAAGCACACCATCTATTTTTACATATTCATTGGGATTGCCGGCATAATCAATCGACAGATTATGAAAGGTATAGCGTCCTTCCCGTATTTCGATTTGTGCCGGATTGAAATCAAAATCCGTTTCGTTAAATACCAAAGTCGTGGGATTCAAGGAGATATTCATGTCCGGAACGATGCTTCCGGCTTTGGGAACAAATTCCACTTCGGCATCAATACTGCCGTCCAAATCATAATTAGACGATTTATTATCCACGTTGAAAATGACGGCCAGGTTGTTTCCCTTATTGGAAAGCGAAAGGCTCAACTGTGTCGTATCCGATTGAGTGAAAAGCGTATAAGCACTCGTCGAAAGTTTCAGGTTTTGTCCGTCGTTATTGTATTTTCCTATAAAAAGAATCGAATCCGGTAAGGTTCGGGGAAGTTCCAGAATCTCCGAAAGCGAATTAATTTCATTCATTCCTATGCGGAAATTCAGGTTTTCGGCAAAGGCGTCTTTCTTTTTCGGATAACGTTTGCTCTTGGGAAACAACATGGGAAACGTTTCCTTCAGCGATTCCATGATACCGGCGTAAGTGAAATTTCCATTGGCCCGGGCGTTTATAATATGCGATGCAATGTTCAACCGTTTACTGCAACTATCGCCTGCCTGATACATCAGTTTGAAATGCGGCTCGAGGAAAGCGCCCTTGTCCGTATAAAGCGAAAGGCTATCCAACGACAAATCCACACTCATCTTTTCCGGATTAAAACCCTTAACGTCCGCCTGAATCAAGGTTGTTAAAAAAGCGTCTTTATAATCGGACAGAAAATGAAGCGTATCCATATAAATACAATCCACATTCGCGTATAATTTCACACCGGGCGTTTTCTTACCCATATCGGCTAATACCTTGATTTTCAAATCCACATTGTTATCATCGCTATTCAGATTCAAGCGGATGCTATCCCCGAAATACGCTCCGTCCGCCTGAATATGATTGTAAGAATAACCGTTGAAATCAAAACGGTCGATGATTATATTTCCTTCGGCATTGATATTTCCCGAAGAATCCACGCTTCCTTTGGCTTGCAATTGCAGGGCGGCCAATCCGAAAAGCGTATCTTGCAGAAGCGTTTCCACATCAAAATCGTCCGAATGAAGCGAGGCGTCAAATCGGGAAACTCCTGAATCCCGGTCGTATCCGCCGTTTCCATCCAGATGAATCGCGCCCCGGTCGCTTTGCGCAACCAAATGCACCAACAAATCCGGAAGTGTTCCTTCCAAGGCGCCGGTTAAGCTGATGTCGCCTAATTTAACGGGCAACTGCTGTTTTTTATCTTCGGAAAAACAGTGCAAAATATCTTCGATTCCGTAAGCGTCCACCGCCAATTGTTCCAAATCGAGCCGGACAGGAGTCGTATTCCATTGATTCAAATCCGCCATCGAACCGGTTAATTTCAACTGGAGATGTTTTCCGTAGTGGGCTTCCAACAGGGGAATATTCAGTTGAGGCAATGTCCCGCTTATTTCTCCCGCAAGTGTCAGGTTATCAGGAAATTGGGACAAGCCGGAATAAAACATTTTTAAATCAGCAGGTTCAATCGTATTCTCCCCCAATTTCACGTCATAGCTTTTTCCGTCCAACCATGCTTCCGGAATATTCAATTGGGAATGAGGTAGTTGGAGTTGCAGATTCTCCAACGTATATTTTTCTCCTTTGGAACGGGCTTTCACCTGGAATTGAGTCACATTCAATCCGCTTTTTTCTACAAAAGACAATTGATTGATTGCAGCATCCAATTTTTTTATATCAATGGAATTTAAATCAATATCCGATTGTAAATGAGCAATATGAATATGATTGTAATCCAAAAGGCTATCGCCCAAAGTCGGTTCGGAGAGGATGTCGTACCGTAAACGTCCTTCTTTCAAGGTAATATCCTGAATTTGAATCGTTAGATTGGACGAAGTCGTATCGGTGGAATTGGAAGCGAAAGCATCTATCAAAAATTGGAAGTTAAAAGCGGAATCCGGATGAATTTTTTGGATGTTGGCCGCAAAGTTTTCCAAATCAACGGATTGGATTAGCAGATGATTATCCAGCAATTTGAACAAATTAAATCCTGCAGAAACTTTACCGGCATATAAAAGAGTATCGCCTTTAAGGTCTTCAACATAAACATCCGTCAGCTTCAATTGATTAAAGGGATGAAACCGTAATTCGCCGATTGTCATTTGATTATGCGTGGTTTTCATCAATTCTTTCAGCACAATATCCTTTATCTTTTGTTGGACCGGCGGCATCCAAAGCAGAAGATAAAGCAGCAGCGCCAACCCAATGAGAACGGCTACTGCAATGAATACTATGCGTACAAGTCTTTTGATAGTATCAACAGATATTATTCTAAAACAAACCGGAGCGGGTTCCGGTTTTCACTTTTCGTACTTAAATAGTACCGCAAAGGTTTACCGGGACATCCAGTTTTCAATTTCTATGTTTTCGAGACGTTCAAAATCTTTTATGTTATCCGTTACCAATGTCAGTCCATTTTTAATAGCCGTTGCTCCAATTAGCAAGTCAAAATCATCATTCAAAGGCTTGCCCAATTTTCTGAGTCTGACTTTTTCTTTTGCATAAATATCTACACAACCAATAATGGGGAGAATGGTCAATCCTTTTAGAAGAGTATTGACCAATTTATGATGTTTCTCCGGATTGTCGCTGTTTTCTGCTCCGAAGCGTAATTCAAAAACTGTTATTTCTGAAATATAACAATGTTTACGTCCTGCTAAGTTCAACTTTCCTCTAAGGTGGAAAGCGCAGATGTTTGTATCTAAAAGATATTTCATAGAAATACAGGTTCTTTTTTCCTGAATTTTCTATTAGCCTTTATTTCAGCTTTAATTTCATCAACGCTTTGGTCAGGGCCTTCCCATCCACCAAAAGACAGCGCAAAATTGTCTTCTACTTTTCGTTCTTTTTTTTCTGCTTTCGACAATCGCTCTGCCAGCGCTGCCTTACAAACATCGCTAAGGTTATTAAACAAGGTTGAATAAGCCTCAACAATGTTTCTCTCCGTATAAGTCATTGTTGCCATAAATAATTTGGATAAAAATTATAGGCTACAAAGATATTCAAAAATTTAAGAATTCCAAAATTAGTATTTCAAGACAGATACATCTTATAATTTCTCTAAGTCGTTATATTTTATTACCTTTGTATGGTCATAGAAATCTTTGAAGAGGCAACCGGTAAGGATTTCTTAATAGTTTAAATAAAATAATTGTCAGATGGCAAAAAAGAAATTCGAGGAAATAAAGCCTCAAAAGCGTTTGAAGAAAAAAGAAATCATTCAACGCATCGTTAACTTTTTCAATATTTATCCCAAAGAAATAATGAACTACAGGCAAGTCAGTTCGGAACTTGGGATTAAAACATCGGCCGGGAAGGTCGTAGTGATTGATGTTTTAGAAGCCTTATGTAAAGATGATTTCCTGGTGGAAGTGAGCCGGGGAAAATACCGTTCCAACGGGTTGGGAAGTACAGCCGAAGGAATTTTTGAAAGACGTTCCAACGGAAAAAATTCCTTTATTCCGGAAGGTGGAGGCAATCCGCTGTTTGTAGCCGAACGGAATTCGATGCACGCCATGAACGGCGATAAGGTGAAAGTGCAGATATTTGCCAAAAGGAAAAACCGTGACCCCGAAGCGGAAGTAATTGAAATTCTTCACCGGGGACAAAATACGTTTGTCGGCGTTTTGGAAGTCACAAAACATTACGCTTACCTGATTTTGGACAGTAAAATACTCGCCAACGATATTTTTATTCCGAAAGATAAACTGAAAGACGGAAAAACGGGACAAAAAGCGGTGGTCCGGATTATAGAATGGCCCGAAAAAGCCAAAAATCCGGTGGGTGAAGTGATGGACATACTGGGGGATGTAGGCGATAATCGCACGGAAATGCACGCGATATTGGCAGAATACGGTTTGCCTTACAAATATCCCGAATCGGTGGAAAAAGCAGCTAAAAAAATTCCCGCCCAAATTACGCAAGAAGACATAGACGCCCGCGAAGATTTCCGGGAAACGCTCACATTCACGATTGACCCCAAAGACGCCAAAGATTTTGATGATGCTTTGTCTCTCCGGAAGTTACCCAATGATTTGTGGGAAGTCGGCGTCCATATTGCCGATGTGACCCATTACGTGAAACCGGGTAGTGTCATTGATAAGGAAGCTGCCGAACGGGCTACATCCGTTTATTTGGTGGACCGGACGATTCCCATGCTGCCCGAAATCCTGAGCAACAACCTCTGTTCCTTGCGCCCGAATGAGGACAAACTGTGTTTCGCCGTCATTTTTGAGATGAACGATGCGGCGGAAATCAAGAATTACCGGATTAAACGGACGATTATCAATTCCAACCGGCGGTTTAATTACGGCGAGGCGCAGCAAATCATTGAAACAAAAACGTATAAAGATAATAGTCTGGCAGAGGCTGTTTTGACATTAGACCGTTTGGCTAAACAGTTACGGGAAAAACGTTATGCCAACGGAGCGATCAATTTCGACCGGGTGGAAGTCAAATTTGACATTGACAAAAGCGGCAAACCTTTGCGCGTTTATTTCAAGGAAGCCAAAGATTCCAACAAATTGGTAGAAGAATTTATGCTTTTGGCGAACAAAACGGTGGCTGAAGCTATCGGAAAAGTACCCAAAAGCAAAAAAGCCAAAACATTCGTTTATCGGGTGCATGATTTACCCAATCCGGAAAAACTGGGGAATTTCTCGGAATTTATCCGCCGTTTTGGTTATAAACTGAAAGACAAAGGCACCGGCAGCGAGATTTCCAAAAGTCTCAATCACTTGTTGGACGAAGTGCAAGGGAAAAAAGAACAAAACCTGATTGAAACCGTGGCCATCCGCGCCATGGCCAAAGCCGTTTATACCACGGTCAATATCGGGCATTACGGTTTGGCATTCAAGTATTACACGCAATTTACGTCTCCCATCCGGCGTTATCCCGATATGATGGTTCACCGGCTGTTGGATAGATACTTATCCGGCGGTCGTTCGGTCAACGAGCAAAAAACGGAAGAAGAGTGCAAGCATTGCTCCGATATGGAAAATGTGGCTTCCCAGGCGGAACGGGCTTCCATCAAATACAAGCAGGTGGAATTTATGGCCGACAAAGTGGGCATGATTTTCGACGGCGCCATTTCAGGGGTGACCGAATGGGGATTGTATGTCGAACTCAACGAAAACATGTGTGAAGGAATGGTGCCGATGCGCAATCTGGGCAATGATTTTTACGAGTTTGATGAAAAGACTTACAGCCTGATCGGAAGAAGCACCAAACGCCGATATTCTTTGGGCGAACCGGTAAAGGTGAAAGTGACGCGGGCCAGTCTGGAGAAAAAACAATTGGATTTTACATTGGTAGAATAAATTGTTGGAAATACAAATCCCGTCATTTCTCGCTACGCTCGAAATGACGGGATTATGATTACAAGGAAGCCCTGTCCAAAATCTCTGCCGGGCTTACGTTTTTCGCCACAATCACTCCATTCGAATCAATCAACCAATTATTGAAACCGGCTTTCAGGCGATATTGCTTGAAAATTTCGGAATTTTTTCCGCCCGGCTCATTAAATTGCGTTGCCTCATCTAAATGGTCTGTTTTAATAACTCCCTGGAATACAGATGAATTTTCATCCAAAGAAATCGAAACCAATTGTACATTTTTGGTTCTCAATTGGGAAATCACATTGTGCATCCGGGTGTTTTCGACTCTCGATTGAGGGTCGTAAGCCGCCCAAAACTGCACTAAAACATACCCATTTCCGTTTAAATTTACACCCTGCAGCTTAATTTCCGGGGCAAGGTTGCCCGGTTGAATACCTTCGGTAAGTTTGGTTTCCTTAGCTCCGGCGCCAATCAAAAGAAAAGCGATTAGCAGCGGAAAGGAAATCCGGATGAAATACCTCATAACTCAATTTTTAGGTAAATACTCTAAAGCCAGCATCTCTGCTAACCCTCCGATTTTCGGAGATTGATAGTTTGCATTCTTCGCCAAGAATATTTAAACTATCAATAAAACGCTGCAAAGATATGAAATGTTAATGAGAAAACCAACAATTGATGTGTTTTATAACATAAAAAAACAAGGGACGTCAATGTTTGCCCCGGTATTATTCGCTACTGTTTTCGGCTATAATCTTTCGAATGGGCATTATCAACCTTTCAAGTAGCGAAATATCTTCGGTGATAATTTCCGCTTGCCCCTGCATATTGGGCAGATAAGGCAATTCTTTTTTATAAGTGGTAATCAAATTTCCCGGCAAACTTATTTCCACTGCATAACTGACCGATTCTCCGGATTTGGACGGAACCAACGAAATATTTTGAACTACTCCCCGGAGCATTCCATATTCCGCATCCGGGAAATTCTCAATCCGGATATTGACTTTTTGTCCAAGTTTCACTTTTCCCGAACGGGCCACCGGAAGCGATGCTTTGCCGATAATCCGGAAAGGCGTGTCCGGTATAATCGTAAAAATTTCTTCGCCGGCCGAAACATTCTGGTTACTTACCCAATAATGAGTAAACGTAATTTTTCCGTCAATCGGCGCCATTAAGACAAAACTCATTTCCCAATTTTGGATTTCCGTCTTGAGTTGGGAAATCAACGATTGAAGCCTTGAATGTAAATCGTTTATTTTTTCAACCGCCTGCTGCTCCGTATCCAATAACGATTCTTTCAATTGAGCCATTTGTATCTG
>JAISKT010000304.1 GCA_031261295.1 Candidatus Symbiothrix sp.
ACTTTTTAAGGAAATAGAAGTAAAACGATTAAAAGGAGAAAATATGGAAGCCTATAGAAGCAGCGAACTCAGATATGAAGACCTCTATAATTTTACCAGCTATGCAAAACAAGAAGGTATCATTGAAGGGGAGAAAAAAGGAGAAAGAACAGGAGAACAAAGAAGCAAGTTTCAAATCTCCCGGAGATTATTGAAAATGGGCATGTCTATCAGTGACATTGCCATAGCTACAGGACTTACGCCAAAACAAATTCAGCAAGCGACACTACACTGAACATGAATTGGACATTCTGGACGTGAAAACTTGCAGCGAAGTGATTGGCAATCACCCGAAGATACTTTTCCACCGGTAAGGACGTATCGGCGGTGAGAACAGAATATCCTAATCGTGTAAATACTAATTTAGCGGAGAGGCGCCAATCGCGGGGCGATTGCATTATTGTAGAAAAAACGTCATCCCCATCTACCCAAAACCGCGGAGCGGTTTCATTACGGTATTGATTTTCACTTGATTATGTTATTATGCAACCGCTCCGCGGTTGACGGTGGCAGGTGGTATATTCTGTGCTACTACAATAATGCAATCGCTCCGCGATTAAATGCGCTAAATTAGTATTTACTGATTAGGACATTTTGCAGTAAACGCGTTGTTGTCATTGTTCGCGCGTTCTTGCTACCCATAAGAAAGCGCAACCCATTACTAATTAGCTTCTTAAAGAATATGCCTTTTTTCAAAAAATGAAGGCCGGGTTTATGCGACCTTCATTGGTAAAAGACATACGGTGCCAATTTCTTCCCCTTAGGAGGGAAGAAATTTATTTAAAAGTCTAAGAATCAAAGTTCAAAGAGTAGGTGCTATAAAAATACACCGTACCGAGAATGCCCGTCCGGTACCGCCTGTTCCCGGCCCTTCCAGTTCCAAGTTTGTCATGTTCGACCAGAAATCCTGTCGGTTTGATGTACTGCTCCACCAATAGTTGTAGCTTCCTATCGCGGTCGCGATGCCACCGGATGCGTATCCGGCGAGCTCCGCGCCTGTGGTCCACTTGGCCTTCTCGGCAGAGGTTGCGCCCAGAACGAGGTAATTCTGCAAGGCTCTCCACTGCGATTGGTTCGGTACTACCCACGGCGAGGCGCAAGCATTATCGCGGGCGTCCCAGTAGTAGTAGTTATTATTACCAGACGTAAAAGTGGCAGTGCCTTCTTTCGAATTAGTCACCATCCAACAGCCGATAGTTTCTCCGTAGCAGTAAGTAGCATAAGTATTCGAGCCAATCTTAGCATCGCTGGCTCCAGCGATAGACACGGAGACTGCACAAGTAGCAGTTTTACTCGAAGTAGTTGTAACTGTAATCGTAGCGGAACCGTTGCCTACAGCAGTTACCACGCCACTTGTACTAACCGTAGCTACGGCCGTATTGTTTGAAGACCAAGTCACGGTTTTGACGGCAGTAGCCGGAAGGATCGTAGCAGTCAACTGTTGGGTCGTCTTAGACGTAAATGCTTTAGTAGTCGGACTTACCGATACACCCGTAGCAGGTATGGCAACAGTAATAACACTCGTAGCCGTCTTGCCCGATGCAGTTGTAACCGTGATGGTTGCAGTACCGCTGCTTACAGCCGTTACCAAACCGGTGCTTGCATTGACAGTAGCTACCCCCGTAGCATTCGAACTATAACTAACAGTCTTAACAGCTGTTGTTGGAGTTATCGTAGGAGTCAATTGCTGGGTGGCGCCTACAGAAGTCAATGTGGCCGTAGTCGGGCTTACCGATACACCCGTTGCCGGTATGGCAACAGTGATAACGCTCGTTGCCGTCTTGCCCGATGCAGTTGTAACCGTGATGGTTGCAGTACCACTGCTTACGGCAGTTACCAAACCGGTGGTTGCATTGACAGTAGCTATCCCGGTAGCATTCGAACTATAGCTAACAGTCTTAACAGCTGTCGTTGGAGTTATTGTAGGAGTCAACTGTTGGGTGGCGCCTACAGAAGTCAATGTAGCCGTAGTCGGGCTTACCGATACACCCGTTGCAGGTATAGCAACGGTGATAACACTCGTAGCCGTTTTTCCGGATGCAGTCGTAACCGTGATGGTTGCAGTACCGCTGCTTACAGCCGTTACCAAACCGGTGCTTGCATTGACAGTAGCTACCCCCGTAGCATTAGAGATATAGCTAACAGTCTGATCAGCATTCGTTGGAGCTATGGTAGGAGTCAACTGTTGGGTGGCGCCCACAGCAGTCAATGTGGCTGTAGTCGGGCTTACCGATACGCCGGTAGCAGGGACAGGCGCTCCCACTTTATTCCATTGGACTCCGTCCCAGACATAAAGGCCTTCGCCGTCTGCAAGGTTCGGATTGATGTTGTACACGATCAAGCCTTGTAAATCACCGGCGTTGATAGAAGCCTTGTTGGTAAACGCATCCGGAATTTGATTGATATTGTCAATATAGACATTCAAAGGGAGTAGGCCGAGATTCGACCCTTCGGGAGTCGTCAAATCAAGTAATGCTCCCTTAACCGCATCCGTGTTTCCGCCGATATGCACCTGCGCTTGCATGGCGGCAGGCAAAACCAGCCATAAGGCGACAAAACATGCCACCCAAGTTCTTTTTGTTCTCTGTTTCATGTTCTTTTTCTTCATTAAATTTTCTTCCAAATCGGTTTCCATCCGCCGTTTTCTCCTGAAACGGGTCCTGTCCAGATATAAATACCTTCGGCGCCGGTCGCGGTATTATACACAATCAGTCCGACAAGTTTAGTGGTTGCATCGGGTTCCGTAGAAAACGCGGCTACACTGTTTAAAGTCAGACTGCTTACCTTAGGCAATACCAGCCCGCCTACATAACCACCGGTCTCATTGTTCAAATCCAGGACAGCGCCTGGGGTGGGAGTATCCGTATCAACTCCACCGATACGCACTTGCGCATTCACACTGGCTGCACCCATAACGATGAGTGTCAGCATTAAAAAAAGATTCTTTTTCATATTCTTTTAAAATTATTAATTTCATATTTTCATCCATTTTTAAAAAAAGGGTACGGCAACCGGATAAAACAGGAAAGAACCGTCCATCCACAAATTTAAATTATAAAGTAATGAGACAATGAGAAACGATGGACGCTCTTATCCTGCGGGGAGGTGGACGCGTTCAACCGGTTAAAAATGAGAGAGAAAAAACCATTGAACCTCTACGCCCGCCAATTTTCTATGACTTGTTCTGCATGCCTGTAGAATTTATGCCTCCAAGTCCCTGAGAAGCGGTTATTTAAAATAAAAAAACGTGGGACTCAAACTTTATTTGTCTTAGAGGTTCTTCACTACCCACAGTAACAAATAAGTTCAACCCACGTATCTACGTGAGCGCTTACTTATTTATTCTTGTTACTGTTTGAAATTGTGAAGATTTCTAAGACAAGAATAATAGCTTACGCTTTATCTTTTAATGAATTATGTCTTTATAATATACTGTCTATCTTGTAATAAAAGCTTTTTTTGTTTATTTAATTGGCAAAGATACTATCTTTTTTCATATAAACAAGGGATTTAGCAAAAAATAACTTTTGGTTGCCGGTGCTTTAAATTTTTTTCTTACCTTTGCGGCGATATCTTTAGGGGTGCCTGTATGGGCTGAGATTATACCCTTTGAACCTGAACAGGTTAATGCCTGCGTAGGGACAAAGATGCCGTCCGGCAAAATTTCCTTAAACGGAATCCTATCTCATCTATCCCCTTTTTTGTTGAACATTAATTCATTTTTTACAATGAAAAAGGTTTTTTTATTTTTGGTGACAAGTATTTTGTCATGGTGCACACTCTTCGCAGAAGGAATCGAAGCAGACAGTTTAAACGCATGGAACCTGCAGGAAATCGAAATTATTTCCACTCGGGCCAACACAAAAACGCCGGTGGCTTATTCCAATATGAATAAGTCCGAAATCGAAGCATTCAACTTCGGGCAAGACATCCCGTTCCTTCTCACATTGACGCCTTCCGTTATTACGACCTCCGATGCGGGCACAGGAATCGGCTACACCGGTTTTCGCGTTCGCGGAACGGATGCCAACCGTATCAACATCACGACCAACGGCATTCCGCTGAACGACTCCGAATCGCATGGCGTTTTTTGGGTGAATATGCCCGATTTGGCTTCTTCTTTGCAGGATTTGCAGATACAGCGGGGCGTGGGCACTTCCACCAACGGGGCCGGCGCTTTCGGCGCTTCTATTAACATGAAAACCGAAAACATTCCCTTGGAATCGTACGGGGAATTGAATGGGAGTTACGGTTCTTTCAATACCGCCAAAGCGACTTTTAAATTGGGAACCGGAGTGATCAAAGAGCATTGGGCTTTTGACGCCCGCTTGTCGTCCATCACTTCCGACGGTTTTATCGACCGGGCGAGCGTCGATCTGAAATCGTATTTTGCACAAGGCGCTTATTTCAATGAGAATACGTTAGTGAAATTCGTTACTTTCGGAGGAAAAGAAAAAACCTACCATGCCTGGGACGGTGTACCGGGCGATATTCTGGCAACAGGCGACCGGACTTATAATCCTTCCGGGTATATAGGGGAGGATGAAAAGGGGAATCCTTTGTATTATAAAGACCAAACGGATAATTACCAACAAACACATTATCAACTCAGTCTTTTACAAAAATTGAATTCCAATTTCAATTTAAATGCAGCCTTGCATTATACGAAAGGAGAAGGATTTTATGAAGAATATAAAACAGGGCGTCATTTGGAAGAATATGGTCTTCAAACCGGGAAAAGCGATTTGGTTCGCCAGAAATGGTTGGATAATGATTTTTATGGCGGCATCTTCTCATTGGATTACACCCAAGATCAATGGAATGTTTCGTTGGGCGGTGGCATAAATCAATACGATGGAAACCATTGGGGTTATGTTACCTGGGTGAAAAATTATGCCGGTGATGAGGCATTTCTTCCTAACCATGAATATTACCGGAGTACCGGTAAAAAAACGGATGGAAATCTCTATTTGAAAGGGAATTATCAACTGACAGAAGCTTTAAGTTTTTACGGAGATTTGCAATACCGTCACATCAATTACCGGATTAAAGGAAAAAACGATACCTGGGATTGGATAAACGAAGAAATGCAACAGTTGAATGTGGATGAAAAGTTTAATTTTTTTAATCCCAAAGCCGGTTTATTTTATCAACTCAATACTGAAAATACGGTTTACGGCTCTTTTGCTGTCGGGCATCGCGAACCCAACCGGAACAATTACACAGATGCCGGATTGAATGAAATTCCCCGTCCGGAAAGTTTATTTGATTATGAATTAGGTTATAAATTCAATAATCAAACTTTTGCAGCCGGAATTAATTTGTATTACATGCAATACAAAGACCAATTGGTATTGACGGGAAAAGTAAATGAAATCGGCGAACCGCTCACTTCCAATGTACCGGACAGTCACCGGGCAGGGATTGAATTGGTATTAGGCGCCCGCATTACGTCCTGGCTAAGGTGGGACGGTAACTTGACTTTGAGCGAAAACAAAATCAAAGATTTTACCGAATATGTAGATGATTGGGAAAGCGGCGAACAAGTAGCGGTCAACTACGGGACGACTACCATCTCGATGTCGCCGGGAATCACTGCCGGAAGTTTATTCTCGTTGAATTACGAGTCGTGGACAGCCGGATTGCAATCCAATTATGTAGGGAAGCAATATCTTGATAATTCGGGAAGTGACGACCGGAAATTAGATCCTTATTTTGTGAATAATCTACGATTGGGTTATACATTCCAATTGAAAGGACTAAAATCGTTGGGTTTGAATCTGTTGGTTAATAATCTGTTCAATGAAAAATATGAAAACAACGGCTATGTGTGGTATTCCTGGTACGAAGGGAGTGGAGCTGACCGCGTGAGGGGTAATGATTTGCGTTATTTTCCGCAAGCGGGAACGAATGTATTGGCTAATCTGGTACTGAAGTTTTAACACGAATTACACGAATTATCACGAATATGAAAAAGAGTTGGCCTACTTTCTGTAAGCCAACTCTCACCGTTTTAATCAGGCGAATCATGATTCGCCTCTACAAAAACCTTAAACCGTTTTTTCTATATCCCCGACAACTGCATGTATTCCCTGCATTTCTGTTGTCTTATCCAGCGCATGGATTTTTCTCAATAACTCATCCACTTTTTCATTGGGTATTACCGTGAGGATGGATGAATTCAGGGTCGGCCAGGCGTGGTCGCCGTAATGCGGTTCGCCTTTGTTTGTGCCTCTGCCTTGCACCTCGTCCCACATGGTGAAACCCCGGATGCTCATGCGGTCTAATATTGTTATCAGTTCATCCTTGAATGCCTGATTGTATGGTATAAATACTGCTTTCATTTTTAATTATTTAAAGATTTTGCATATTTTTTGCGGGCGCGCCGGATGCCGTTGCTACCGAAGATAGAGTAGAGGGCCGGAACGTAAATCAACGTCAAAATGGTTGAAAAAGACAGTCCGAATACTACGGCTACACCTAACGGTTGCCACATGGCTGAACCTGCTCCCCGCGGAATGGCCATTGGAATCATCCCTAATACCGCCGTACAGGTGGTCATCAGAATGGGACGCAAACGGGAACGACCGGCATCGATAATCGCTTTATCCACCGACATACCCCGCTCTCGATTCAGGTTGGCGTAGTCGATAAACACAATACCGTTTTTCACCACGATACCAATCAACATCACAATACCAACCATACCCATCAAACTCAAGGATTGTCCACAGACCATCAGACCCAAGTAAACCCCTGCCATACCGAAAACAAGCGACAGTATGATGATAAACGGATAAGTCAAAGATTCAAATTGCGCTGCCATTACAATATATACAAGGAGTACACAGAGAACCATTAATAGCCCCAATGCAGCGTTAGATTCCTGTTGGTCAACGGTTGAACCACCGATGCTGATACCGATTTCAGGTGGGATAGTGCCGTCTTTCCGCATTTCATTGATGACTTTTTCAGCGCCTTCCACCACTTCACTCAAAGCGGCTTTGTAGATAGATCCTTGTACTTTATTGACACGCTGGCGGTTTTGCCGGTCAATCTGAGGCAAGGTCGATTTTTCGACTAATGTTCCCAATTCACGGAGGCGGATAGGGGTGCCTTGTGCATTATAAATGGTGATATTTTCAATGTCTTCAAGCGACTGGCGGTGGTTTTCAGCATAGCGTACTACCAGATCGTATTCATCTCCATCTTCCCGGTATTTAGTTGTGTAAGAACCATTGATACGGTTGCGGACGTAGGTCGCTACAGTTGCCGAATTGAGTCCGTTTTCCGCCAATTTTTCACGGTCGAAATCCATCTGATACTCTGTGCGGTAGTCCTGACGCGAGATATTCAAATCCTTCAGTCCTTTCACTTCGGCTAATCGCACTTTAAATTCTTGTGCGATCTTATCGGTCAATGCCAAATCGTAGCCGTAGATTTCGATGTCCACGGTGCTGGCTCCGGAACCCATCATACCGCCGCTACCACCCGGGCTGACGATATATTTGTAGAGTTCAGGCATATTAGATAAGTCCTCACGCATTCCCTCACCAATATCGTAAATACTGCGTTTACGTTCATCCGCTTCTGTTGTACGGAAACGGAAAGAAATCAAGTTTGTGCCGTTGGTTTGCATCGACGCGAATGAATTGTCTTCGTCCGCCTGACCCACTGAGAACGTGCGTGTTATCACTTCGGGATATTTTTCTTTTACTATTTCATCAATATGCATGGCAGTTGCACGAGCTACTTCCATACGAGTTCCCGTGGGCAAATAGACCGTTGCGGTAATCATATTGTTGTCCGTAGCAGGCATAAAGTCCATTTTAACGAGATTACATGCCGGCACCATAATCAAAAGAACGGTTGTAAATGCGATAGTCAACGTTTTCCAACGGTTGCGTACACAAGCATTCACTACTCTTTTGTACCAATCATCCAAATTATCTAAAGCGCGACCAATCGGCGCATACATTTTGTCAAACCATGCCCCTTGCGTATTGGTCAATCGCAACAACTGGGAACAAAGCATCGGTGTCAGCGACAGAGCCGCAATCAATGAAACGGTAATCATAATTGTAACCATCCAGCCCAATTCGCCGAACATTATCCCTGCAAAACCGGTAGCCATGGTCATCGGGAAGAATACCGCAATGATGGTCAAGGTAGAGGCAATAACCGCTACACCCACTTCATTGGTGCCATGAATAGCCGCCTGTTTAGGTGTAGCTCCCCTTTCTATGTGCTTCGTGACATTTTCCAACACCACAATCGTATCATCCACCACCAAACCAATGGCAATAGTCAAGGAGGAGAGCGAAATAATGTTCAAACTACCGCTTTTCGCCATCAAATAAATGAACGACGCCACTAAGGAAACGGGAATAGCCAATACTACAATCGCAGTAGCCCGCCAACGTCCCAAGAAAAACATGACGATTAACACCACAAAAACGATGGCCAAAATAATGGTTTCAGCCAATGAACTGATGGATTCTTTGATAAAATCGGAGGTATCCATCATCATCGTCAAGGTAATATCCGGCGGCAATGTTTTTTGCAATTCAGGCATTATCTTGTTAACTGTGTTGGCAATTGCTACCGTATTGGAACCGGATTGTTTTTGCACGATGATCATAGCTCCTTTTACGCCGTTGGTATAAGCTTCCTGAATACGATTTTGTAAGGTATCGGCCACGGTTGCCACGTCTTTCAAATAGACATTTTGACCGTTTTGACTGCCTACTACCAAGTTTAGCAAATCTTCACTGCGTTTCATTTCGCCTTCCATACGGAGCGAGTAGGTGTTGGTACCCACATCGAAACTACCGGCAGGAATGTTCAGGTTTTCCATATTGATAACGCCGGCAATTTTTTCTACCGATAAGTTGTAGGCTTCCAATTTATCGGGCGACACGTTGACCTGTATTTGCCGTTTCGGCGCACCGGAAATAGAAACCGCACCCACGCCCTCCACCCGGTTGAGCGGATTAGCGATTTTATCATCCAAAATCTTGTACAGTCCATTCACGCTTTCTGTTGCCGTAGCCGTATAGATGACCACCGGCATCATGTCTGTACTAAATTTGAAAATAATCGGGTTGGTCACATCGTCCGGAAGCGAATTTCGCACCATTTCAATCTTATCGCGCACATCGTTGGTAGCGAGATCAATGTTCGTCCCGTAGTTAAATTCCAAGGTGACGAGCGACATATTATCTTTCGACTGGGAGGTAATCTTTTTCAGATTTTCCACCGAGTTCAAAATATTTTCCATGGGACGAGTCACGTTCGTCTCAATATCCGAAGCGCTGGCGCCGGCATAAGCCGTGATGATCGATAGACTATTGGTCTCAATATCCGGAAATAAGTCCACAGGCAGCTTCGACAAGGAAAACAACCCGAAAAGGGCGACCCCCACAAATATAAGCGCCGTGGTAACCGGTTTTTTTACTGCTGATGAATAAAGACTCATGTTTTTTAGAATTATGAGTTATAAGTTATGAGTTATGAGTTATCTGCATTTATTATAACTCATAATTCATAACTCATAACTTTTAGTTTGTAATTATTTCTACGGGGGTTCCGTCGATTAACCGGGTTTGTCCGGCAGTCACTACCACATCCCCATTATTCAGACCTGAAAGGATTTCGTAATTTTCACCCATACGTTGTCCTAATTCCACTTTGTGATATTTAGCTACTCCGTTTTCAACAGTGAATATGTATTTGTCATTGGCGCCTGCTTGTTTTTGAACAGCTGCATCCGGAATAACGATACTTTGTTTACTTCCGAAATTCAAGCTTACACGGCCATACATTCCCGGACGTACCCGAAGATTTCCGTTATTGATTGCGACTTCTACACCAAAAGTATGGGACATAGCATCAATCGTAGGATATACCAGGCTTACCTTGCCGTCAAAGACTTCTTCGCCATATACATCGAGTTTTATAGCTACGGGCATACCTGTTTTCACTCTGGAGAAATAAGCTTCCGACACATTGATAACGGCCTTTACCGGATTGAGTTGCTCTACGGTAAGGATCGGCTTCTGAGCAAATACATCGCCATTGTCGTAGTTACGAGCGGTAATAACCCCACTGATCGGGCTTTTTAACTTCGTATTGTCTTCGATATTTTTGATAGCGGTCGTTAAAACATCTATTTGTGTTTTTATCTGATCTACCGTCTGTTGAGCGATACCGCCTACTTTCAACAGTTCATTGTACCGATCATAGTCCCGTTGCAAGTTAGCCAACTGCGCATTTTGCTGTTGCAAGTTAGAGGATTCCATCTGCACTAAAGTTTGTCCTTTACCTACCCGGTCGCCTACTTCTACGAATATCTTTTCGATACGTCCGGGCATGGCAGGGGTAATCTGGTTGATGACATCGGCTTGTACATTAGCCGTATAAGTAGAAATCTCATCTACCGTCTGAAGTCTTGCTATCGTGGTATTCACTTTAATTTTAGCCTCTTCCTCACCGGTTGTATCCTGCTTTTTCTCTCCGCAGGAAATCAAAATTCCTAAACTTAAGAGAGGTAATAGTTTGAATAATCTTCTTGCTTTCATATTTTGTTTGTGATTTATTATTGTTGTCCTATAATTTTTTCATAATCGGCTTTTGCCGTCAAATAATCAGAAATTGCTTGTTCGTGCGACAGACCCATTTGAGTCACTGCTACCGAGGCTTGTTGCAATTCAATCATAACACTTACACCTGTTTCATAGCGTTTAGCCGAAATGTCGTACGCTTTTTGAGCCAGAGTGTAGGCTTTTTTAGTCACTTCCACTTGTTTGGATGCTTTCTCCATATTATCAAGTGCGGTACGGGCCTGTAGCTTGAGCGTGTTTTCCAATAATTCTTGTTGCAATTTCAGTTCGTTAGCCTGTATTTTATTTTGCTTTAACTTCGTAAAATTGCTTGCATGGAAGATAGGCACACTCAATTGCACTCCTACGATCAAACCCTGTCCAAACCAGTCTTTGCTTGCCGGCCGGTCACCAAAGAGGGGGCTATTCATTGCTTTATTTCCTTGACCGCCGTATGTATATTGACCGAAAGCAGCCAAGGTAGGCATGAATTGGGTGGATAGCGCTTCCCGCGCTTTAGCGATTTGCAATTGTCCGATTTCTAATTGTTTTAAGTCGGTGTTATTCGTCAGGTCAATTTCTCTTTGGGCGTTCAGTAAGATCGCTTGACCTTCATAATCGGCGAGGTTGCCTTTCGTGTTTATGGTTTGTGAAACCTCTACACCCATCAATACTTTCAATAAAAGTTTTGCTTGAACAATACCGTGTTCAACTTGCACTATTTGAGGTTGTAGATTTGTCATAGAAACCTCTGCTGAAAGATAATCATATTCGGCAGCTACTCCTGTTTCGAAACGTTTCTTGGCTTGCTTGTAGTTTTCTTCGGCAAGAGCATAGCCGTCTTGTAGAACTTTGTATGAATCCTGAGCCAAGAGAATGTTGTAATAAGCTATACTTATTTGGTTGCGTAAGTTTATCTTGGAGGAACGCGCTTGTTCGACAGCCATTTGCAAGTCTAATTCAGAGAGTTGAATAGACTTCCACAAACCGGGCGCTATCAGGGGCAAGGCGGCCTGCAATCCAAGTGAAACATTCCAGTCGGTAGGCATATCTATTTTCATACCGGCCAAAGACATGGTGCCCGGAACTAAGTACTTGCTATATTGCCCCGTACCATCTAAGGTGGGCAACAAGCCTTGCCAAGCCGATTTTTTTGAATAATCCACCCTGGCTATTTCCTGATCGGCAATCCGGATAGTTGGGCTTTCGCTTAAAGCGATTTCAATAGCTTCCTCTAATGTTACTTCTAAAGGAGTCAATTTGTTTTGAGCATTCATCAGCCAAGGGCTTAAAAGGGCTATTACCATAATGCTCATCTTTTTGCTTAAACTAACTTTCATAAACTCTTTTTACCTATTTAATTTTGTTTATTTTCTTGTTTCTCTAAATTTGCCATAATTGCATCAATCTTTTTATGACCGGCAGGTGTGGCAATTCCGCGAATAAAAGTGAGAATAATCGCCCGGATAAACTGGTCGGTCGAATATTTGTCGGTCGGGATAAATTCATCATCCATCAAGGCTTTGAATTGCGCTTTGACCAACCAAAACAGGATTTCAAAATTAATATCCTCACGTATCAATCCTTCTTCCGCTCCTTTTTTGAACAAGGGCTTAAAAACGGCATGACCTTCTGTTTGCCGGATTTCAATTTTTTTATAAATCTGCGGATAATATTTTCTTAAATCGCGTAAAACGGATTTTTGCACGTCTCGCACTTCGCGAAGATGGTGAGCATAAATACGCATCAGTGTGTCGATTACATCTTCGGAACTGTGAGTCATCGCATCCATTTCGCAATCGGCACGATTCAGGTGTGCATTCACGCACGATTCCAACAAATCGTCTTTATCGCGAAACACTTCGTACAGCGTCCGTTTGGAAATGCCCAACGATTCGGCAATATCCGACATCGTCACACTCTTAATTCCATTATTGAAAAAGAGCATGCCGGCTTCTTGCAGTATCCTGTCTTTTAATTCCATAAGATTGCTTTTATTTAGTAAGACGAATGATGTGCCTGAATATTTTAAAAACGCCGCAAAGTAACGGAAAACTTTTGGAACAAAAAAAGTTTTCCCGTTTTATTTAAGTTAAAAGATGTATAAAACAGGCTATTGGATTCAGATTGTGGTATATAAAAATTTCCTTGCCCACAGTTCTTGGGTTCTTAGGCTATCTTTATAATGATTGTAGGCATTTAATTTATGAATATCCGGATGAGCATCCGAATTATCTTCCCATCTCCGGCAAAGGTATAGCGGTTCGTAAATCCGCCCGATGGAGTAAGTCCTTGAAATAGCTAATCCGGCGGCGTAATCTTCGCCATAACTGGTATTGGGTAATTTGATTTCCCGCAAAACCGGAGTGTAAAAAGCGCGGGGCGCTCCCAAGCCATTGATTCGCAATGCATTATTTCGACCATTCTCCGGAGTCCATTCTTTGTGGTCGATAATTCCCGGCGGAATTTCTTCCAATTTGAAATTCACCATTTTATAACTGCCGATGACCATCGCTACATTCTGTTCGTAAAATGCGTGGACAATTTTTGAAAGCGCCTCCGCATCTATATATAAATCGTCGCTATCTAATTGAACGGCAAACCGGCCGCATTGCGGGTGCATGACTGCTTCATTCCAGCAACCGCCAATACCCAGGTCTTTCCGGGAAGGAATGCTATGAATCAGGCGTTTATCTTCTAAAGCTATTTGCCGGAGAATATTTGTCGTATTATCGGTCGAATGATTATCTACCACGATGACATTGAACGGAAAAGCGGTTTTTTGCCTTAAAGCCGACCGGACAGCCTCTTCAATCGTCTTTTCCCGGTTTCTCACCGGAATAATTACGCTGGCTTCCACCTGGAAAACAGTTTCTTTCAAATTAATTTCCTTGAAAACAGGTTTCAACCAGGCGCCGATATCTTTCAGATGGATTGTGCAGGCTGTTTCCATTTCTATCTGGACTTCCCGGTTTTTAGGATCCACATAATCGAACATGCCGCTTTCTTCGGAGTTTTCCGTATAAAGATATTCGTTGATATGAACTATTTGGGCGATTTGCGATACATTCAATCGCAAAGCATACAAAGATGCATAGCGGAATTTATTGTCAATCCGGGAAACGGCTTGTTTCAGCACCGAAGTTTGGTAGAGAAGCACAGCGCCAAAATCAAAATCATCCCGCAAACTCCCTTCCTGGTAATCCAAAACGGGATACGCTTCCGGTTTTCCGTCTTTTATTTTGTAACGGTCGGAATACACCATCCCGGCATTGGTAGCTTGCGCCACTTGCAACATCCGTTCCCGGGCGTATTCTCCCCATTCAACCGGGCCGGAATGCAGCTGAATAAAGACATAATCCGTATTCAATCCGGTGATTAACTGCTTTAGTTCATCGGATTTCAGGAGATTGTACTCTCCGTTTTTTAAAGTGGAAATGGTAGGATTCATGGATAAGCAACATAACTGTATCCAATACTCGGCCTATATAAAATGACATTATTTAATAGACTTTTTAATTCTTCTGCAATTTCAACCGGAGGTTCTCCACTAAAAGCCAATTTAATCAATTTGTCGGCTTCTTTATATTTCAGGCAACTTATAGCAAGGCTTGCCGCACTACGCAATAGAATAGAAACAGACGGTTCTCCTATTTTATTTTGATACGCAAGCATCGCTGCTTTGTATTCAAAATTATAGGATTGCTCATATAATAATATGGCTTTTTCTCTCAGTCCTTTGGCTTTTTGTATATCAGCCCTGTCGGCTAAATCCATCGCACAATTATGTAATTCTGTAATATTCATCGAATAATCATTTTTTTGCAAAAAGCGCTTTTGGAGTACTAAATTCTATAATAGAGATGTAAACAGGAAGACGTAAATTGTCTGATTTATCTGTTTGTCTTCTCTTTATATTAAAACGTCTATTCACGCTGTTTTGCTCAGACTCTTTGAAAATTCCTGAGATTTCTAATCTGGCAGAACTTTGAAAGAGTACTTCATTTTCTTTTCCTAACCAATAATCAAATCCGGTACCAATTCTTGCCCTTTGGATTATTGTATAGTTTGTATATTTTTTTACTAACAAGACAGATAAACATACAGCTCCGTGATCGGTGCAATATATTTGGTCTTGCCAAGTTCGGTCAATTTGATCATCAAAATAATTTTCCCAATTCAAGGTTATTTTGTCATCAATGTCTCCTTTTAATTCGAACTTAATTTTACTCTTATGTTGATTCCGATGTAAGCAAACCATACATGCTTCATAGTAATTATTGCAGGCTGTTAAACTTATACCGGGAAACCCTCTTTTTATGTCAGTAAGGTTGATCGATTTATCCATAATTTTGTGTTCTATAATGCTTGCAAATTTATGGATAATAGTCAAAAAATGCAAATGTTTTTGTATTTTTGTCTCGCAATAATAAAAATAGTATGATTTTAATCGCCGACAGTGGTTCCACAAAAACCAACTGGTCTTTCATCTCCGCCAACGGAGAGGTACAAACGGGTGTCACAAGCGGGATAAATCCGTTTTTTCTGACTGAAGAAGAAATTGTTGATTTACTGAAAAAGGAATTTATTTTTCCGGAAGAGGCCATTTCATCGGTTTATTTTTATGGCGCAGGCTGTACTCCGGAAAAAGCGCCGGTTGTTTCCGAAGCATTAAACGCTTATTTTCAACCGGAAAAAATGGAAGTACATTCGGATTTGTTGGCTGCGGCGCGAAGTCTGTGCTTGAATGAAGCAGGAATCGCCTGTATTTTGGGTACCGGTTCCAATTCCGGTCAGTACGACGGAGAAAAAATTATTCAACAGGTTTCGCCTTTGGGATACATCTTAGGTGATGAGGGTAGCGGCGCTGTTTTAGGGAAAAAATTAATCGGAGATATGCTCAAAAATCAACTTTCCCCACATATCGTGCAGGATTTTCAATACACGTATCATTTAAATCCGGCGCAAATCATGGACCATGTCTATCGCCGGCCTTTTCCCAACCGGTTTTTGGCGCAATTTGTCCCGTTTATTTCCAACCATATCATTGATTCGGAAATCAAACAATTGGTGGAAGACAGTTTTACGGAATTTATCAGGAGAAACATTCTTCAATACCCGGAATCCAATCAATTACCGGTTCATTTTACCGGTGGTGTGGCTTTCGGTTTTAAAAATAATCTCGAAAATGTATTCTCCAAATTTAATTTACAATTGGGAAAAATAACGAAAGACCCTATGCAGGGACTCATTGACTATCATATTAGAATTAGGAATTAGGATGGAAGAAAAAAAACGTTCACTTCGAAATAAAACGTTGCAAATGACTGCTGAGGAAAAACCTTTTTTTCAGGAAAAATTAGTATCGCTGCATGCTCCTGTAACAAAAGAAGATATTATTAATCAAACGATTAATGGGGATTTACTGGAAATATTGGATTACTTGCCCGGCGAATTTGCCGATTTAATCGTTATTGATCCGCCCTATAATCTCAGCAAGGATTTTTCAGGATTGAAATTCAAGAAAAAATCGGATAGCGATTATCTCGATTACCTGGATTCCTGGTTTCCGAGAGTTGTCAATCTTTTAAAACCTTCCGGTTCGCTCTATCTCTGTGGCGATTGGAAATGTACTTCGGCCCTTTATACGATAATGGATAAATACCTGACGGTGATGAACCGCATCACCTGGCAGCGGGAAAAAGGGAAAGGTTCGCTACGGAACTGGAAAAACGGTATGGAGGACATCTGGTTTGGCGTGAAAAATCCGAAAGACTATTATTTTAATGTGGATGCCGTAAAAATTCGCCGGAAAGTGATAGCGCCTTACAAACAGGACGGACAGCCCAAAGACTGGGAAGAAACCAAAGACGGAAATTTCCGGATGACGCACCCTTCTAACTTTTGGGACGATGTGACGGTGCCTTATTGGTCGATGTCGGAAAATACCGATCATCCGACACAAAAACCGGAAAAACTGATTGCCAAACTGATCCTGGCGAGTTGTCCGGAAGGCGGAATGGTTTTCGATCCGTTTGTAGGTTCCGGTACGACTTCGGTAGTCGCCCAAAAGCTTGGCCGTAGTTATTGCGGCATAGAAATTAATCCCGATTATGCTTGTTGGGCGGAAAAGCGATTGGCTCAGGCAGAAGAAAATAAAACCATTCAGGGATACGCAGGGGGGGTATTTTGGGAAAGGAACAGCCAGCCCTTAAACAATAATTAACTGATACTCAGCTATTTTTAATTAAAAACTGTATTTTTTTTCATAAAAAATACAGTTTTGTGGGTAAATCCTATAAAATATTGAAAAATCTGTTGTATCTTTGTATTCTTTCAGTGATGAAGGATATTAAAAAAATAAAAAAACATTGGTATAATATTTGACAAAATATACAATGAAATAAGTAATTAAATAAAATCTTATGAAGTATCATTTACGCTTAGTTTTACTATTCCTTTTTATTTCTTCTATTGCTTTTGCTCAGGATTTAAAAGTGAGTGGTGTAGTCATTTCTGCGGAGGATAAAGAACCGATTATCGGTGCCTCTGTAACCGTGAAAGGCAGTCCTTCCATAGGAACAGCGACTGATTTGGATGGTAATTTTACGCTTAATGTCCCCAGTGGGTCAAAAACTTTAGTGATCTCATACATTGGGATGAAAACACAGGAAGTTCCTGTGTCGGAGCGAGTGGATGTTGTATTGCACCCGGATGCACAGCTGTTGGGTGAAGTGGTGGTTATTAATAACGGTTATCAAAAGATAGACCGGAGGCTATTTACCGGTTCTGCGAGTCAATTGGATGCTTCAACATCCAATATCGAAGGGATGGCCGATGTCAGTAAATCCCTCCAGGGACGGGTAGCCGGAGTAAATGTGCAGAGTGTGTCCGGTACTTTCGGAGCCGCTCCAAAACTTCAGGTGCGGGGCGCTACGTCTATTTATGGAAGCCAGTCGCCTTTGTGGGTAGTGGACGGCGTTATTTTGGAAGATATGGTGAATGTCAGTGCAGCCGATTTGTCTTCCGGGGATGCCAATACCATTATCAGCTCTGCAGTAGCAGGATTGAATGCGGATGATATTGAAAGTTTCCAAATCCTTAAAGATGCCTCTGCAACAGCTCTTTATGGGGCAAGAGCCATGAACGGGGTAATTGTGATTACAACTAAACGTGGTAAAACAGGAACTGTTTCTGTCAATTATACCGGGGAGTTTTCAACCAGATTATCTCCTTCCTATCGTAATTATAACTTGATGAACTCGCAGGAACAAATGAGTGTTTATCGGGAGATGGAATCAAAAGGATGGTTGAACTATTCGAATGTAGCGAGTCAATCCAATAGTGGATTGTATGGATATATGTATTCCCTGATAGAGAAAAAGGATGCAAACGGCAAATTTTTGCTTGAAAATACCCCTTATGCGCGGGCAAAGTATTTACAACAAGCCGAAATGATTAATACGGACTGGTTTAAAGAATTATTCCGGCAAACCATTGTCCAGACTCATTCCGTTAGTATGTCTTCGGGAAGCGAACGAAACCGGAATTATGCCTCTTTAAGTTATATGGACGATCCGGGTTGGTCAATAGCCGACAAAGTACAACGCTTTACGGGTAATTTTAACTCGACAACCGATATTTCAAAAACAGTAACTGCCGGTTTTAAACTGAACGGTTCTTTCCGTAACCAGCAGTTGCCGGGTACGACAAACCGTAGCGTAGATGCTGCTGCAGGTGAAGTCAGCCGGGATTTTGATATCAATCCTTTTAGTTATGCGATGAATACCAGCCGGACATTGAACCCGGATTATTTTTACCGGATGAATTATGCTCCTTTCAATGAAAAATATGAAGTGGCCAATGATTATATGACGATTAAAAATTCCGATTTGCTTTTCCAGATAGATTTGGGATGGAAACCAATTAAAGAATTAGAAATTAGTGCATTAGGAAGCTATCGCTATGCGAAAGTAACCAATGAAAGTAAAATTTACGATTCTTCCAATATGGCTCTGGCTTACCGGGCGGCAGAAACTTCGACTATTGCTGACGATAATAAATTTTTGTACACCGATCCGGACCACCCTGTAGATTTACCTACCACTGTTATGCCGGAAGGCGGATTTTACAATATGCAAGAATATGATATAAATAGTTATTATGCCAGGGCGCAGGCCAATTTTAATAAGACTTTTAACGAAACCCATTTGACAAATTTTCTGTTGGGATCGGAAATCCGTTCTTTAGAGAGGACAGAATCCTATAGCTATGGGTATGGTTATCAATGGGCGCAAGGCGGAACGCCTTATACCGATTACCGCGTTATCAAGAAAACATTGGAAGGTGGTTTCGACTATTACGGCTATAAAGAAACATGGGATAGGGCTGCCGCCGCTTTTGCAACGGCCAGTTATTCTTACCTCGGAAAATATACGGCTACATTATCCGGCCGTTATGACGGTACCAATCAGTTAGGTAAAGGGGCGGCGGTTGCCTGGTTACCCACAGGAACCGTGAGTGGTGGTTGGAAACTGAAAGAAGAAGCGTTTTTGAAAGATAATAAAACAATTACAGCCTTAGGATTGCGGGCTACTTACGGATTGACGGCCAAACCGGCTCCGTCACAGGCAAATGCCCTCCTTATTTTGAAAAATGACGTAACTTTCCGTCCAACCCTGCCGGAAAAAGAATCTGAAATTTATATTGAATCCAATCAAAATGATGATCTTACGTGGGAAAAACAAAAAGAAGCCAATATCGGACTTGATTTCGCCTTGTGGAACCGCTTAAGTATAACCTTGGATGTTTATAACCGGAATGGATTTGATATTTTAACTCAGGTGAGGACCAGCGGTATCGGCGGTCAGTTTTACAAATGGGCGAATAATGCAACGCTCAATACCAAAGGATTTGAATTTTCTTTGGGAGGACGTCCTGTAAATGCTGCTAAATTCAGTTGGGATACTAATTTTACCTTTTCTTACAGCAAAGGTGAAATTACCGACTTAAAACAAGATAATAACCTTTTTGACCTGATTACGCAAGATGGCGGAAATATGAAAGGACATCCGATTTACAGTTTGTACTCATTAAAATTTGATGGTTTGTCGGAAGAAGGTTATCCGAAAGTAATCAACGAAAATAATGAATCGACCGTAGGAAATGTTTTCTTCCAATCGAAAGAAACGAAATATTTGGTGTATGAAGGACCTCTGATTGCTCCTACGCAAGGCGGATTCAGCAACATTTTTTCGTATAAGGATTGGAAATTCAGCGCCTATCTGACTTACCAGTTCGGCGGAGTACTTCGTTTAGATCCTGTTTTTAGTGCATCCTATTCCGATTTGGATGTGATGCCCAGAGAAATGAAAAACCGTTGGATGTTGCCGGGTGATGAGAAAAAAACCAATATTCCCGTGCTTGCGGATCGTGCACAGGTCTATAACAATGATGATTTGAGAACGGCTTATAAGGCCTATAATTATTCTACTGAGCGGGTAGCCAAAAGTGATTATATACGGTTAAAAGAAGTATTTGTGTCGTATGATGTTCCGGCTGCTTTTTCGCAAAAATTATCGCTGAATAAAGTACAATTAAAATTAACTGCATCAAACATCGCTTTATTGTATGCCGATAAACGTTTGAATGGACAAGATCCCGAATTTATGAAATCGGGTGGTGTGGCATTGCCTAATCCCAAGCAAATTACATTAACATTAAGAGTAGGACTTTAATAAACGAGAAGAATATGAAAAATAAATATATATATATACTGTGTACAATTATTACGTTATTTGCATCATGTAATGATTATTTGGATGTGGATCCTACTCAGAGAGCGCAGTTGAAAACGCCGGAGGATGTATCAAAATTATTGGTAACAGCATACCCTAAAGCCTCTTATGTTCAATTCATGGAAATTATGTCTGATAATGTAGGGGATAATTCAAAATGGATACGGACAGATATTCTGGGCTTGGTAGAAAGGCCGTTGACTCAAAATTTTTGGTGGGAAAATGTAGATGATGTAGAGCAAGATACCCCGACTAATTATTGGAATTCTTGTTATGAAGCTATCGCAGCGGCCAATACGGCTATCCGGTTTATAGAAGAATCGGCTGATCCGGAAAATTATTCGGCACAATTGGGAGAAGCCTTGCTATGCCGGGCTTATGCTCACTTTATGCTAAGTGTATTTTTTGCAAAACCCTACGATCCGGCTACGGCTGATTCGGATTTAGGCGTTCCTTATGTGGATGCACCGGAAACGGTTGTTTTTGCGGATTATCACCGGGAAACAGTGGCAAAAACCTACGAATTAATAGAAGCCGATCTGCTGAAAGGTTTACCTTTGATAGATGATGCTTCTTATTCATCGTACAAATACCATTTTAACAAAATGGCAGCCAATGCTTTTGCCGGTCGTTTCTTTTTATTTAAACACGATTGGGAGAAAGTGATCAAATATACTTCGGTTACATTGGGTACTTCTGAAGCAAGTTTATTACGCGATTGGAATGGATCGGCCGGATACAATACGTTAGGACCGAAGGAATTGACGGCTATTTATACGAATTATCAGGAACCGGCGAACCTGTTAATGCAAGAAGAAACATCATGGTATGCTTTTTCTACCTATTACCGTTACATTTTGCTTAAAGACATCAATAATGATATTTATGGAAGCTCACAGTCAAAGAATGCGACAGGTGGGCGATTTGTCGCAACCCCTAATCTAAGCTATCAAAGCGGAGTAAATGAAGTGATGATTCCCAAATTTAAAGAGTGGCAGAAATTTACTTCAATTAATTCTCAATCCTATTATGCCTATATTATGCATCCTTTGTTTACGGCAGAAGAAGCCTTGTTAAACCGTGCGGAAGCGTATGCTATGCAGGGAAATACAGAAGGGGTGTGCCACGATTTGAATATTTATTTTAGCAAAAGGATTAGCAATTATAATGCCGTTACGCACAATGTTACGGGAGAAAAAATAAATACATTTGCAAAAACATTGCCGGATATTTTATCACCCATTGGTTATACCCTGACAGAAGGCGATCAATTGAACCAGGTGAAAGTGGTTGTAGATACAAAGCGTAAAGAATTTATTCATGAAGGAAATCGTTGGTTTGATGTCAAACGGTTTAATATTGAAGTAACGCACACTTCTTATGACAAGTCAAGGACAGAGACTTTAGGTAAGAACGACTTGAGAAGGGAATTACAAATACCGGAAGAAGCGCAACAATTTGGAATTGCGCCTAATCCCCGGTAAATCATAATTAAAATATAACAATAAAATGCTTATTAATATGAAAATAAAACAATTGATATCAGCAGTATGTGTCCTACTGGCTTTCATTGCCTGCGACAACGATAAATTGGGACCCTCTATTATCGATATACCGGAAGTAAGTAACACTCCAACAGATAGATATATATACGACAATCTGACTGTACCGTATAATATTGATGTGAAATACAAATGGGATTATTCGGAAAGCGATTTATCCAAAAATCTGGTTCCACCCCGGGAAGAATATGTTATTCCGTTTTTAGATGCGGTTATTCAAGTCTGGATAAATCCTTATATGGTCGTTGATGAAAAAAGTGATGGCTCATTCGATTTTTCACTCCTTGTACCCAAAGAATTTTTGTTAATCGGAAGTGGAGGATATGATGCTGACGGAAATACTACCTTAGGTACAGCGGAAGGTGGTAAAAAAATTATATTGTATACAATCAATAGTTTTGATCCTAAGAAAATAGATGTTCTTCAACTTTATTTTCATGTGATGCATCATGAATTTGCGCATATTTTGCATCAAACTAAGGAATTCAGTACGGAATATCAATCCATTTCCGCAGGGCTTTATACGAGTACCTGGTATTTAAATACAGATGCTTATGCACGCCAAAATGGATTTATTACCAATTATGCCATGTTGGAATACCACGAAGACTTTGCCGAAATGGTTTCCATGATGTTAATAAGAAGCCAAAGCGAATGGACTGCGTTGATGAATAGTATGCCTGCTTCCGGTAAAAACCAGTTGTTACGGAAAGAAAGTTTAGTTATATCCTATTTCAAAGATGTATGGAATGTAAATATTTTTGAATTGCAAGGTATAATCCATGAGCGGATTACGGATTATCTGAATGGGGGTAGCAGCGCTTTGAAATCTTCAACGAATGCAGTTGATGATGATGATTATCTGTCTCCTTATTATTCATACGGTCAAGACAATACCTGTCAATACCATCGGAGACCCATAAACAAATAAGTTGATTCTTCAGTAATAACCGATTAACAGTTAATAATATGTTATTTAAAAATAAAAATATTTTACTTTTGCTTCCTATCGTATGGCTTTGGGGAGCATGTACTTACGAGGTAGAGGATGTTTATGATAAACCCGCAGCCGAACGATATAAAGAAATTCGTGAAAAAACGCAAAAAGACTTGTTGGCTGCTGAAAAGGGTTGGGTGATGGAATATTTTCCAACCGCAGACAGTCGGGGGTATGTGTTGTTCGTAAAGTTTGAAACAACCGATTCTGTCACTTTTGCTGCGAATAATAGTGTAACGAGCAATACATATCAAACGGCAGGGAGTCGCTATGCCCTATCCTCCGATGCAGCGCCGGTATTAAATTTTAATACCTATAATACCATTTTTCATAAATTTTCCGATCCGGCTCCCAACGGATATGGATTGGAAGGAGATTTTGAATTTTTTATTATCAGTGAAGATGAAAATTTTATTGAATTAAAAGGACGAAAAAGAGATACAAAAATACTTTTGAAAAAATATACTGAAAGTATAAGCTGGGAAGAATATAGCGTTCAAGTAAATGAAATGAATAATTTCTTATTTAATCCGGGAGCTCCCTATCTTTATCTGACAGCAGATGGTAAATCGTATGAGTTGACCGGTGGCTCTTCGTCTATATTTTATATAACAGAGCGTGGAATGGATGACGTAATGACAGAGTTAATCCCTTTTATAGTTACTCCTGTGGGTTTACGTTTATATAGGCCTCTCGAAATAGATGGAAAGCAGATTCAAACATTCAAATTGAGTGACGACAAAAACCGCTTGGTTTGTATAGATGAAGGGGTGAATGCCGAAATTGTAGGCCCCGAACTCATTTCGTACTTTTTTAATGCTATTGATAAGCAAGGTTTAAAATGGACCTTATCAACCGGCGATAATGGCTTGTCACCGGAAGTAAAAACGGCTTATGACCGGGTAAAACAAGCATTTTTAGATAAAAATTCGCAATTAAGTGCGATATCCTATCTGTATAGCGGACGGAATAATACGGATGCAGTCTATATTGTGAATGCAAAGAATCAAGGGGGCTACTTGTACTTTGACAAAGAACAAATAGCAGAAGGCGTAAAATATACATTCAAAGAGGCATTTGATGCTAATGGGCGGACATTTTATAATACGTATGATGGAGTCTCCGATTTAGTAAAACTGTTGTCCGGCTCATTCAAAATTGAACATGCCGCTTCGGGATTAAACCCTGTTACGGTCAAACTAACCAATACTTCCCATCCGAATATTTGGTTTCAAACGAATATACAATAATCAATTAACTACAAGCTCTTTGGAGCTGGTTATAAATGTTAAATTTTAAAATTATTTTCAAATGAAAAAAGGATTACTTTTTATTGCAACCATGGTTGTCTGTATCTCTATGGTTTCTGCCCAAACTTTTAAGAAGTTGGATAATTTGGAAAGATCTGCACGAGCAGTAAATAAAGAATTGCTTCGTGGAGATGTGGCTCCTATATCTCAAGAAAAAGCTCCGGCTGCTGAATTTTCTATCGCTTCAAAAGCGGATTTTAATGGTGTTTCTGCTTTACAGGCTCCGGCCGCTTTAACTGCTAAATATGAGAAACCTGTTGGTACAATGTATGTTGGTTTTGATTCGGATGGGGGCGGTTATATTCCGCTTATTGTTGGCAAATCAAACACAAATTGGGTATTCCAAAACAAATCGGAAGGCGCGGCTTCTTATGAATGGAAAATTAATGGTTCTTCTAATAATTTGACTGTTGCTGCTAATGGGGATATGACTTTTAATCCTACTGCCATTAGTATGTATTATATGCCTGAAATTACGGCTAAAAGTGGCGCTTCTTCACAATCTTGGTATTACGGTACCGGTAAGGATGCTAATCAATTATTGGTTGCAAGTTATGATATTTGGCCATTGACTAATGCAGATCACATTCATGGTGGTAACTACAGAGGGTTCTCTGATGGATATGGATTTGGATCAGAAGAAATTGACGCAGGAGAAAATGTTACAGGCGTTTTAACTATATATGATAAGCCTCAAGCGCCCCTGCTTATACAAGAAATTGGTTCTCTGATTTATTCAAATAGCAAGCAACCTCTTTCTACAAATGGTAAGTTAATTGCAACTCTTTATAAAATAGATGCTGAGGGTGATTTAAGCGACAGAGTCACTTCTTCGGAAGTTTATAAGGATGAATTAATTACGGTAGCAGATGGTGTTTGGTACACTCCTTTTCATTTTACTGAACTCGATGAAGAAACAGGCCTTCAAACGGAGATTAGCTTGTTAGTTGACTATGCTTTCGCTATAAGAATTACTTGGGAGGATAGTAATGCCGATTTGGGATTTTTTATGTCTGAAAATACGTATGATAAAGGTTCTGCTTATGCATCTACTGATAAAGACCATGACTATAGATTTGGTCGATGGAATGCAGACCGTACCGTCTTTTATAATATGTATGATGTAGCGTTTTTTCTTAAAGGTACCTATCCAACATTTGAAGTTTATGCACCTACGAAACAAGTTACAGTCCCTAATGCAGGAGGTCCTGCTACTTTCACTTATGAAGGGTCATCGTATGAGAATATTATTATTGAATCGACTTTGGGTATAGAGGATGTATTTGCAGAATATCCTGATTGGTTAGATATATCAGGTAATGAAGTATGGGATACAGATGCCGGCGAAGACTATTATACAAATACGATCTATATATATCTTACGGGAGAACCTCTTCCTGCTAATCTTACCGGTCGTGCCGGTAATGTAGTATTAAATTCTTCCGGCGTAACAACAACCATCCAAGTGAAGCAAGGAGATGCTGATTGGGTAGGCATTTCTTCCGCAAAAACTACCGAAGTAACCAAGGTGGCCCGCCAAGGCGATGATTTTGTATTGTCTTATCCGGCTTCCGCAACATCCGTGGCTGTGTATAACCTCACCGGTCAACGGGTAGGTGAATATCAACTGAATGCAAGCGGAACCTATACTTTACCGGCTGCCGGTTGGGCAAAAGGTATCTATGTGCTGAAATTTAAAGGCACAAATATCGCCGTTAAAGTGATTAAATAAAATAAATATGTAAAAAAACATTTATAATATTTGTTATTAACAAGATATAATATTATCTTTGTACCCGATTAAGGAGGAGGGAGGCAGAAGCCTCTCTCTTTTGTTTTATTTAGTAATAATTTGGAATTTCGTGTTAATTCGTGTTAATTCGTGTAATTCGTGGATAGTAATGTAGTTCGGGATTTGGTAGAAGGGTATCTGAAAGATTCGGATAAATACTTGGTGGAGGTAACGATCCAACCGGGTAATAAAATCATCGTGGAAATGGATAGCGACCAGTCGGTTTCTATTGACGACTGTGTGGCTTTGACCAAACAAATCGAATCCCAATTGGATCGCGATGTCGAAGACTATGAGTTGGAAGTCGGTTCCGCCGGAATTTCCCAACCCTTTAAAGTGCTTCGCCAATACAGGAAATACATCGGAAAAGAAGTGGAAACGCTCCTGAAAGACGGTAAAAAATACACTGGCATTCTGAAAGAAGCGGATGAAAATAAAATAATCCTTACGGTGGAAAAACAAATCAAACCGGAAGGAGCCAAACGGAAAGTCACGGTAGAAGAAGACTTGTCGTTTGCTTACGATGAAATAAAATATACAAAATATATAATAAAGTTATGAATTATGAATTATGAATTAAGAGTTAGCTGACGCAAATGAACAATGACTCAAAATTCCTGATTCTTAATTCCTGATTCTTAATTTCTATTTAAAAAGACGTTATGGCCAGAAGAAGTGCAGAGCCCAGTATGATCGAAACATTTGCGGATTTTAAGGAAAACAAAAATGTGGATAGGACAACTTTGATCAGTGTACTGGAAGAATCATTCCGGAATGTGATAAGCAAAATGTTCGGTTCGGATGAAAATTACGATATCATCATTAACCCGGACAAGGGCGATTTTGAAATTTGGCGAAATCGCGAAGTCGTTCCGGATGATGAATTGGAAGATACCAATTTACAAATCTCTTTGACAAAAGCCCAGGAAATAGACCCCGATTACGAAGTCGGCGAAGAAATTACCGATGCGGTGGATTTCGCGGGTTTTGGTCGCCGGGCAGTCTTGAACCTTCGCCAGGCCTTGTCTTCCAAAATATTAGAATTACAAAAAGATTCGCTCTATACTAAATATAAAGACCAGGTAGGACAAATCGTTTCCGGCGAAGTGTATCAAATCTGGAAAAAAGAACTCCTTTTATTAGACGACGAAGGGAATGAAATGATCCTTCCGAAAACCGAACAAATACCGGGTGACTTTTTCCGTAAAAACGAAAGCCGCCGCGCCGTAGTCGTAAAAGTAGAAAACCTGAACAGCAGTCCGAGAATTATTCTTTCACGTACCTCCAACTTGTTCATGCAACGTTTGTTTGAATTGGAAGTGCCTGAAATTCACGATGGATTGATTACCATTAAACGCATCGCCCGTATTCCGGGGGAAAGAGCCAAAGTAGCTGTTGAATCGTACGATGATCGCATCGATCCCGTAGGCGCCTGCGTGGGAATGAAAGGCGCCCGTATTCATGGAATTGTTCGCGAATTGTGCAACGAAAATATAGATGTCATCAACTATACCGCCAATGTTTCCCTTTTCATTCAACGGGCTTTGAGTCCCGCCAAAATTTCTTCCATCAAAATTCATGAGGAAGAAAAGAAAGCGGAAGTGTATCTTCGTCCCGAAGAAGTATCATTGGCCATCGGGAAAGGCGGATTGAACATCAAGTTGGCCAGCATGTTGACCGAATACGTCATCGATGTATTCCGGGATGTGGATATTGACGGAGAAGATATTTATTTGGATGAATTCTCAGATGAAATTGAAGCATGGGTAATTGATTCACTGAAAAACATTGGCTGTTATACGGCTAAAAATGTCCTGTCAATGAATCGCAGCGAAATTATAGAAAAATCGGATTTGGAAGAAAATACCGTGGATGAAGTACTTGCAATACTGAAATCCGAATTTGAAGAAGAATAAAAAAAGAGTTATAAGTTATAAATTATAAGTTATATGTGGGCAGTTGCACATTTTTTAACTCATAACTCATAATTCATAATTCATAATTCATAATTTAAATATATGTCTATTAGATTAAATAAAGTAACAAGGAATTTGAATGTAGGACTTTCAACGGTAGTAGAATTCCTGCAAAAGAAAGGTTTTTCTACTGCGGCAGACCCTAACGCAAAAATTGAAGAAGACGCCTATGATCTTCTCGTAAAAGAATTTAACAAAGATAAAAATCTGAAACTTGAATCTGAAAAAATTAGCTTCGAACGTCACCAAAAAGACAAGAAAGCAAGTGTAGCCGTGGAAGGTTATGGGAGTAAGCCTAAGAAAGTGGAAGAAATAAAGACAGAGATTCCGGAAGATATCAAACCCAAAGTGATCGTCACAGGAAGAGTTGATTTGGCTTCCATCGGGAAAAAACCAATTCCTGCAGAACCGGTAGTGGAAGAAAAACCGGTAAAAATTCCGGTAGTGGAAGAAGAAATAATTGTAGAAGTGGAGCCGGTAGTAGAAGAACCCGATTTGGATATTGTTACAGTGGAAGAAGACGATGACATAACGGAAGATTTTGAGGATGAAGTGGATGACGATGAGATAGAGGATGACGATGAAGATGATGCTGAAGATACTGACGAAGAAGATAAGGAAGTAGCTGAAACAGAGGAAACGGAACCTGTTGAAGAAGGGAACCAACCGGAAGATTCTCCGGAAAGTTCGGTCTTCCGCTTATCCAAGCCTCATATCGAATCGGGAATCAAAGTGACCGGTAAAATTGATTTGTCGGCGATAAACCTTTCTACCCGCCCAAAGAAAAAAACCAAGGAAGAAAAGAAAAAAGAACGGGCCGAAAAAGAAAAGAAAGCGGCTCAGGATGCCAAATTGAAAAAAACGGCCCAGGAAGAAGCAAAAACAAGCGCCGAAAAAAGAGATAAACCCGTCCTTACCAAAAAAGCGGATTTGGATGAAGCCAAGAAAAAGAAACGCACGCGCATCAAACGCGAAAAAATAGATATTGAAAAAGGAATTCCGGCCGGACTTCCCAAAGGGGAAGGTTCCCGTTTGAAACTTCGTAAACCGGCTTCCAAAAGTGAAGTAAGCGAAGAAGATGTACAAAAACAAATCAAGGAAACGCTTGCCCGGTTGACCAATAAAGGCCAGAAAAAAGGTGCGAAATATCGTCGTGAAAAACGTGATGCCGTTTCTCAACGGCAGACCGAACAGCACGAAATAGAAGCTCAGGCAGGCAAGATAATCAAAATCACGGAATTTGTTACGGCCAACGAATTGGCCAACATGATGAATATTCCGGTGGTGCAGATTATTTCTACCTGTATGTCTATCGGAATCATGGTTTCCATCAACCAGCGTTTGGATGCCGAAACAATCAATATCGTGGCCGACGAATTCGGTTACAAAACGGAATATGTGAGCGCCGAAGTGGTGGAAGCGATCACCGAAGAAAAAGATAACGAAGAAGATTTGACCGCCCGTCCGCCGATCGTAACCGTAATGGGACACGTGGATCACGGTAAAACTTCTTTGCTGGATAACATCCGGAATACCAATGTGATTGCCGGTGAAGCCGGTGGAATCACGCAACATATCGGGGCCTACAATGTGGAATTGGCCAACGGTCGAAAAATCACGTTCTTGGATACGCCGGGACACGAAGCGTTTACGGCTATGCGCGCCCGTGGAGCCAGTGTGACGGATATTGCGATTATCATTGTCGCCGCCGATGACAATGTGATGCCTCAAACGATTGAAGCGATCAACCACGCTTCCGCAGCAGGCGTTCCGATGATTTTTGCTATCAATAAAATAGACAAACCGGGCGCTAATCCCGAAAAAATCAAGGAAACATTGGCGGGCATGAATTATCTCGTGGAAGATTGGGGAGGCAAATACCAGTCGCAGGATATTTCCGCTAAAAAAGGAGAAGGCGTTCCCGAATTGTTGGAAAAAATATTGCTGGAAGCCGATTTATTGGAGTTAAAAGCCAATCATCAACGGCGTGCAGTCGGTTCGGTCATCGAATCTTCCTTGGACAAGGGTAGGGGATATGTCGTAACGACTCTGGTTCAGAACGGAACGCTCAAAATGGGCGATGTGGTTTTGGCCGGTACGCACTTCGGACGCATCAAGGCGATGTTTAACGAACGGAACCAGCGTATCACAGAAGCCGGGCCTTCCGAACCGGTATTACTCCTTGGATTAAACGGCGCTCCTACTGCCGGTGATACGTTCCACGTGTTGGAAACCGAACAGGAAGCCCGTGAAATTGCAAACAAACGCGAACAATTGCAACGCGAACAAGGTTTGCGTACGCAAAAACTGCTGACGTTGGACGATATCGGTCGCCGGATCGCTATCGGCAATTTCCAACAGTTGAATGTCATTGTGAAAGGGGACGTGGACGGCTCTGTAGAAGCTTTGTCGGATTCTTTGATTCGTCTTTCTACCGAACAAATCCAGGTAAATGTCATTCACAAAGGAGTCGGACAGATTTCCGAATCGGATGTGATTTTAGCTGCCGCCTCGGATGCCATCATAGTCGGATTCCAGGTGCGTCCTTCCCAATCGGCCCGCAAGTCGGCGGAAAAAGAAGGCGTGGATATTCGCTTGTATTCGATTATCTATGATGCGATTGAAGAAGTAAAAGCCGCTATGGAAGGGATGCTTTCTCCTGAAATCAAGGAAGAAATCACCGCCAATGTGGAAGTCCGCGAAGTATTCAAGATTACCAAAGTCGGCTCGGTTGCCGGTTGTATGGTGAAGGAAGGAAAAATCAAACGCGGTAATAAAATACGCCTGATCCGGGACGGTATCGTCATTTTCACCGGCGAATTGGGTTCATTGAAACGCTTCAAAGAAGATGTGAAAGAAGTAGCCCAAGGCTACGAATGCGGATTGAACATCCACAATTTCAACGATATAAAAATCGGCGACATCGTCGAAGCATTCGAAGAAGTAGAAGTAAAACAAACTTTATAAACTAAAAACTAAGAACTAAAAACTAAAAGTTAGCTGACGCCTATTATTACCGCGCTTTGCGCAACTTTTAGTTTTTAGTTTTTAGTTTTTAACTCTAAAAAAGTGAACTGGTTAGATTTAATCATAATTGTTTGTATAGCAATAGGTTTAATAAAAGGCCTGTTTGATGGATTCATTAAACAGGTCGTTTCATTTATTGCTTTGGTTGCCGCTATCTTTTTTGCCGGGCAATTGGCAAAATTTATGCGCGATGCCCTGTTGCAATTTGATTTTTTCGCTTCCCTGTCTTCCGGTGTTTTTAGCGCGGTATGCTATATTTTGGCTTTTTCGCTTATCATCATCGCCATTGTCCTTTTGGGAAGAGTGGTGGAAGTGGCCATCAAAATGACGCCGGCCAGGGTGTTGAATCTCTTGCTGGGGGGATTGTTCGGCGCTTTAATCTGGCTGTTTTCATTAAGTATCTTATTTAATATTTTGTTTGTTTTTGATTCGCAATCGCGGCTGATCTCTAAACAAACGCAGGAAAAATCCCTATTTTATGAAGAAGTGAAAGCGGTTGTTCCGACTGTTTATCCATTTATAAAAGAGTATTTTAAAAACCCCTGATCCCCTAAAGGGGACTTGGGAAAATTATATTTTCAATAGTGCAATAATATGAACAATGATAATAATCTCTACTCTTCAAAGTCCCCTTCAGGGGATTTAGGGGTATTGAACGAATTTACGAACAAAGACTATGAATATGGCTTTGTTACGGACATAAAAACGGATTTCATTCCCAAAGGGCTGAATGAAGATATTGTCCGCCTGATTTCTACGAAAAAAAACGAACCGGAATGGTTGTTGGATTTCCGCTTAAAGGCTTTTCGCTATTGGTTGACATTGGAGATGCCCGAATGGGCGCACCTCCAAATCCCCCTGATTGATTATCAGGATATTATCTATTATGCGGCTCCGAAAACGAAAGAAGGGCCTAAAAGCATGGATGAAGTGGATCCCGAATTATTGAAGACTTTCGATAAATTGGGTATTCCCTTGCACGAACAGGCAATGCACGCCGGCATGGCGGTTGATGCCGTCATGGACAGCGTTTCCGTAACGACCACCTATAAAAAAGACCTGGCTGAAAAAGGAATTATTTTTTGTTCGTTCAGTGAAGCCGTTCAGGATCATCCCGGTTTGGTACAAAAATATTTGGGAAGTGTCGTTCCCTATCGCGATAATTTTTTTGCGGCGCTCAATTCCGCTGTTTTCAGCGACGGTTCGTTTGTCTTTATACCCAAAGGTGTACGTTGCCTGAGGGAATTATCCACTTATTTCCGGATCAACGCCATGAACACCGGCCAATTTGAACGTACCTTGATTGTGGCGGAAGAAGACGCTTACGTCAGTTACCTGGAAGGCTGTACCGCTCCGATGCGCGATGAAAATCAATTGCACGCGGCCATTGTGGAAATAGTAGTATTGGATCGTGCCGAAGTTAAATATTCAACCGTTCAAAACTGGTATCCCGGCGACAAAAATGGAGTGGGGGGGATTTATAATTTTGTGACGAAAAGAGGGATCTGCAAAGGCGAATCGTCTAAAATCTCCTGGACACAAGTGGAAACCGGTTCGGCCATTACCTGGAAATACCCGAGTTGTATCTTGGCCGGCGATAATTCCATCGGTGAGTTTTATTCGGTAGCGGTAACCAACAACTTCCAGCAAGCGGATACAGGCACGAAAATGATTCATCTGGGCAAAAATACGAAAAGCCGGATTGTTTCCAAAGGGATTTCTTCCGGGAGAAGCCAGAACAGTTACCGCGGTTTGGTACGCATCAACAAAGGGGCGGAAAATGCCCGCAATCATTCGCAATGCGACAGCTTGCTGCTGAGCGATACCTCCGGGGCACACACGTTTCCCTACATGGATATCCAAAACGAATCGGCCATTGTGGAACACGAAGCCACGACTTCCAAAATCAGCGAAGACCAGTTGTTTTACTGCAATCAGCGGGGAATACCAACCGAAGAAGCAGTCAGCTTGATCGTAAACGGCTATGCCAAAGAAGTATTGAACAAACTTCCAATGGAATTTGCGGTAGAGGCGCAGAAGTTGCTGCAAGTGAGTTTGGAAGGCAGCGTGGGATAAATAGAATAACCTGAGTTCCGGATAAGAAAACCTCATTTATACCTAATTTTCCGAACAGAACAACCTCAGTAGCAATAAGTTTATATATCACGAACCACATTACCTCATTAAAAGCAACCGCGC
>JAISKT010000377.1 GCA_031261295.1 Candidatus Symbiothrix sp.
ACTAATTTATCGCCGGCGTCTTTGGCTTGCTTCCGCAAATTTTCCGCCTGTTTTTCTATCTGATCGTTTACGTTTTCCGATAAAGAAGCGCCCGTTCCACTTCCTCCCAAAACGGAATCGGCCAGTTTGCCCAACAATTGATCGGCTGCATCTTTCGTATCCAAACTGAATTTGGGATTCGCAAATGTACCGCCGATTTTTACGTTTACGTTTTTCAAATAATTATTGGCTAATTTTTCCGCTAAATTCACTTTGGCCGTATAATCAATGGATTGATCCAAACCGGTGGTTCCGGCAAGGTTCATGATGCCGTTGCCGAAATTAATATCGAAGGGTTTGGTGGCCACCCGTCCGTCGCTGATTGTAAACGGTAATTTCAAGTCTTTTATTTTCAAGTCTTTCAACGATTCGTTTTTCAAGGCAGAAGCCAATCCGCTTAATACCGGGACGTTTGAAATTTCCACATTATTGGATTGCAGCAAACCGCTCGCCGTCAGAGAAGTCAGGACAGGCATGAAATCAGCGCCCAGAGTAGAATTCATCTTGAAATTAGTAGAATAATTTCCCAACATATTTTCGAATATCGGCGCCAATTTCTGAATCGTCACAAACGTAGAAAATGTTTGGGAGAAAGAAGCGTTTTTGATGTCCAGATCCAAATTCACTTCGGGTTGTTTCGGATTTTTGCCGGTATCGTAATAGCCGTTCACGTTCAAATTTCCACCCAAAGCCGTAACCGATACATTTTTCATATCCGCCTTGCCGTCCTTGATGGTTATTTGTCCGACTACATTGCTCATATCCAAGTTGTCGAAAATAACTTTTTTGAAGTTTCCGTTCAAAGTGAAATCCAAGTTTTTAGGAATTTCAATCACTCCGATAGAAGCCGTATCGGTTGCCGCCGTTTCTTCATTCGTCATAAAGTCATTCAGATTCAAATAATTGGAACTAACGGTCAGGTTTCCCTTCAACGTTTGATCTTTCATGAAATAAGGAATGAAATTTTCCAGTTTACCATTAGCGGCAATATCGTTTTTACCGATTTGTGCGGAAAAAGCGCTTAAATCCACGTAACGGGGCGAGAAAGAAAGATTGGCATTTTTTATCTGAATATCATTTTGATCTTTTGATTTAACCAGCATATCCTTTACATTCAACGTACCGGCAGCCTGCACTTTTTCGTATTGTTCTTTTTCGATGTACGACATCAGGGTTACCAACTGCAAATTGGCATCCAAATTTCCGCTCAACTCCATGTCTTCCAGCGGATAAATTTCTTTGACCATGCCCAGATTCAGTTTTCCGACAGCAGACAAATCAATATTCGGATCGCTTACCGGCGTTTTCAGATGCAGTTTCAAATCGAACGGATTTCCTCCCATTTCAAAATGGAATTTAGGAATATCAACGATCGTATTATCGGCAGCGCCGCCCGGACTGTAAGCCCGTAAATCCGCATGGATATTTGTAACCGATTTGGGCATGCCGGGATATTGGAAAAACGCATTGGCCACATTCAATTTCACATCGAAAGCCGGCAGGAGTTCATCCTTCATTTTTCCTTTGACAAAAGCGTCCAAAGTAGCTTCACCCGATGTTTTCAGGTCTTTGAAATCCTTGGAATAAATCGCCGGAATCAGGGATAATACATCTTTGAATTGCGTGCTCGGCGCATTCAGTTTCAAATCCATGTCTATACTTTCATCTTCCAAGAGAGCCACCCAGCCGTCGATATTGGCCTTGATTTCATTCAGTTGTAGGGTATTTTTTGCCAACGTGAATTTCATGTTTTTCATATCGGCGTTTATATCCAAACCGGCATTGACTTTGGCTTTTGCCAAATACGGAATCTGATCCATGAGGAATGTCAGCGCTTCAATTGTAAAATCCGTTTTAATAGCCGTTTCATCAGCAGTCATGTCACCCGAAAGATTTAGATTCAAATCGTTCAGAGCCACATTCATTTTACTTGCGTAATCGTCATAATAAATATCGGTGTGATTGATGCTTACTTTTTTCAAAGACAGTTTAAAACTACTTTCTTCATTATTTTCATTTTCTTCATTATTTTCATTTTTTGTAATGTCCCAGTTGGCTTTTCCGTCTTCCAGGATAATCGCATGTACTTTTGCATTATCCGCACTCACTTTTGTAATTTCAAATCCCGAATCGCCGAACAGGCTTTTGAGATTGATGGTAGCGGAAAGATTTTTAGCGAAGATCAGCGTATCTCCTTCAAACTCATTTACTCCGGCTACATAGAAATTATCCAATGTAACGGAAGCATTCGGAAAGCTTCGGAAAAAGTTCAAGCCCAGATGCTCGAAATCCACTTGGGCATTCAAATTTTTGTTCAACTCGCTTTTAGCAACATCTAAGATTTTACCTTTAAAAGCAAAGGGTAGAATAATCAATATCAGTAAAACAACCAATACAGCAATAGCTGTAATCTTAAAAATCCTTTTCATGTTAGTATAATTAATTTCATTTAGAGTTCATTAGAGGTGGGCAAAGATACTAAAAAATATGGATAGAACCCAACTTATTTAATATTCTTCAGCGTGTGTCCCATCCGTTCTTTTTTTGTCCGCATATACGCCTCGTTGTAGGGATTGGGATCTATTTCAATCGGCACATTCTCCACAATTTCCAATCCGTAGCCTTCCAGTGCAGCCCTTTTGACCGGATTGTTGGTCATCAACCGGATTTTGGATATATTGATGTCTCGCAAAATCTGTGCTCCCACGCCGTATTCCCGTTCGTCGGAATCATGTCCCAGGTGAAGATTGGCATCGACTGTATCCAAACCTTGTTCCTGTAGTTTGTAGGCTTTCATCTTGTCCATCAAACCGATGCCGCGGCCTTCCTGGCTCAGATACACAATGGCGCCTTTCCCGTCTTTCTCAATCATTTCCATTGCTTTATGCAGTTGTTCGCCGCATTCGCAACGCAGGGAACCGAAAATGTCCCCGGTGGCGCAGGAAGAGTGCATCCGCACCAAAACCGGTTCGCCGGGTTTCCATTCGCCTTTGATAAGGGCGATATGTTCCAAACCATTGGATTTCTGACGGAAAGGAATCAGTTTGAAATGACCGTATTGAGTCGGCATGTTTACTGTTTCGCCTTTTTCCACCAACGATTCGTATTTCAAACGGTAAGCAATGAGGTCTTTGATGCTGATTATCTTGATACCGAACTTTTTAGCCACTTCCATCAATTGAGGCAAACGGGCCATGGTTCCGTCTTCGTTGATGATTTCAATCAAAGCGCCGGCCGGATATAAACCGGCCAAACGGGCCAAATCGACGGTCGCTTCCGTATGTCCCGCCCGCTTGAGGACGCCGCGTTCGCGTGCCCGCAAGGGGTTTACGTGTCCCGGACGGCCTAATTCTTCGGGTTGGGTGGCGGGATCGGCCAAGGCCCGGATGGTTTCCGAACGGTCGTACATAGAAACGCCTGTCGTACATTCGCCGCCCAATTTATCGACTGTAATCGTAAAAGGCGTATCAAAAATCGAGGTATTTTTAGACACCTGCATCTCCAACTCCAATTCTTTGCAACGATTTTCCGTGATGGGCGCACAAAGGACGCCGCGGCCGTAAGTCATCATGAAATTGACTTTTTCGGGCGTCACTTTTTCGGCGGCAATGATAAAATCACCTTCATTTTCCCGGTCTTCATCATCTACGACAATGAGGAATTTCCCTTCACGAAAATCGGCTATCGCTTCTTCAATGGTGTTTAATTTCATATATCATGTTTTTTAATTCATTATTTACTTTCCGGCAGGTAATCAAATCCTTATTTACCTGTTTTTGTTTCAAAACAGCAATCAAATAGATAATGATTCCGATGGGGAAAACAATTCCGCAGAAGCCCCGCATCAACGGTTTATTCAAAAATCCCCCATGCAAGGGTTGGATCACCGGATAATCCATCAACTTATTAATAATCAGCACTTCATCCGAATTGAGCAACTCTTCGATGGTGGTTTCCATCGTTTCGACCAAGCGGTCCAATGCCGGATCGTCAAAGCCTTTTTTCCAGAAGGAAATATAAAAAGGCGGTTTTTTATGTACCTTATTATATTGTTCGCTTTGTTTATCCCATTCCGTTAGTTGCGCTATATCTTTGGGATAATCCGGAGGCGTCATGATGACTTCTTTCCGGGTATAATTCCGCATTTCCCGTTTCCCGATCAGTTTTTGAAGCGCGCTTTTCCAGGCATCCGGATTCATCATGGTGGAATCGTTGACCGCTTTGTAGGTGAAGAAAACGCCCAACGCAGCCAGCACCGCCGTACTCAACCAGACGCCTTCCCAAATAGGCCACACTCCCTGTTTAGCCATTTTGAGACCAAAAGTATCTACAATATAATAAAATATAAAGAGAAAAACCGAAAGAACCACCGGCATTCCCAACCCGCCTTTTCGAATGATAGCGCCTAAAGGAGCGCCGATAAAAAAGAAAAGGAGGCAGGCCAATGCCAAACTGAATTTCTGGCTTAGCTGGATCGCATGGGAACGCAACTGTTTTTGTGTATCGGATTGCATATACATATTCATCGTATAATCCGATTGGGCTTGTTCAGACCGGGATTTGGCTTGCTGGAGATAACGGATTTTACTGTCGAGGTTCAAATGATTGAAATATTCTTTGAAACCCCGGCTGAATAAGGAATCCTTTTTTACTTCCCTTTCGGTAAAAGCTCTTCCCATATCTTTGAATGTTCCCGTATAAATATTCCGTTTAAAATACGTCACATTTCCCCGGTTGATACTGTCTTGCCGGTGTTGGACAGAATCGACGAAAGTCGTCAGCTCATTGATATTTTTAGCCAAATCGCGCCCGCCCATAATGGATTCATCCGCCATATTAAAATTGGTATCAAAAGCAATCAGAGTCGAGCGGAACTCGAATGTTTCACGGCGGTAGGGAATGGCTTCAGACATGTTCCTCGACTTGCGGGTACCCATATTTGCGAAAGACTCCCCGTTGTAAAGAGTTAAAACCAAGTATTTTTTATCGGCCGATACTTTTAACTTTCCGGAATCAGCCACAATCACCATAGCGTTTTCAAACCCCTTGGAATAATCGTAAATCATGAGGTCGCATAAAGTTCCCCGCACCTTATCTTTATGCTTGACATATACATTATATCCTGTAATTTCCTTATAGAAAGTTCCTTCCGGAATATCCAACTCGGGCGATTTTTGCCGGAGGGAAAGCACAATGGTGTACATTTTTGTTTTTGCGCTTGGAACAATATTGTTTTGAAAAACAAAAGAAACGCCGGCAATCACGATGGAACAATAAATCAGCGGTTTCATAATCCGGATAAGCGAAATGCCGGAAGCTTTCATGGCGAGCAATTCCAAGTGTTCGCCCAGATTTCCGAAAGTCATCAGGGAAGCGAGCAGGATGGCCAGCGGCAAGGCCATGGGCGTAAAAGAAAGGGAAGCGTAAAAAAACAGTTCGCCCAATACGCCGATACTCACGCCTTTGCCCACCATATCGTTGACATATTGCCACAAAAACTGCATCAATAAAATAAAGAGGCAGATGCTGAAAGTGGCTAACAGCAAAGGCAGAAACGTTCCTAAAACAAAAGTATATAGCCTTTTAATTCGAATCATGTCCTTTTACCCGACTAAATGAAAGTACAAAGGTAATACTTTTTACTTTGTATAGGACACGATTTGTGCGGCAAAAAATAACCACGCGTCCCAAGGCGGTTGCCAATTGTGGTTCTTTTCATTAAAAAAACCTTCCAAGTCTTCAAGACTTGGAAGGTTTATTAAGAAACGCAACCCTCCCTTTTTCGTCTGAATCAAAGGTTGAGCGCCGACACCCTAATCCCTAACGGCCAAAGGCCAGGCGGTTCAAGGGTAGGCTAAAGCGTTCGTTTGCAAATTGACAAATGGTCAAGTTGACGAATCAGATATTTTGCTTGCATCGGACACTTGAATAGTAGTGTTTTGATTCCGTATTGCGATACACAGACGTATTCGTATCTAGCAACGTACGCGACCACGCGTTACTCCCGGCATTTGCGCTCGACGTGGCGAAAATTGCGCGCCCACCGTATTCGTATTGATTGCCGCCGAACATAGTACCACAGAGCAGTGCATTAAAACCGCCATTGGCGATTGACTTACTCGTTCCGTTGGTTGTATTTAACACGGCTGTCTTGCTTTTCATCTGGCGACCCCAATAGGTATTTTGGGTGGTACTATGTGACGGGCGATAGCCGGTTGTGCCGGCGAAGTCATAGGTCGCAGCTCCGGAATAAGCAGTTGCCTGATCGGCATAGGGCGTGGGGTTAGAAGCAATTTCTTTTTCAAGCATAGCCCATTCATAATCACTCGGCAAGTGCCAACCGGAAGGGCATATACCCTGGCGGGTAGAGGCTGTTCCACTGAAAGCATCACTCGCTTCCGTTGCAGAAGTCCCAATATTAGCCGCAGCCCAGGTATAAAGCAAACCATATTCAGGATGATTAATGGTATCAACCGTAGCTTTGGGGAAATAATAAAATGGCTGATTCAAATTAGTTGAATTAGTTCCTTTCGGAATACTTTTATACGTACCCTCTTGTAGTGTCCAAGTCGAACGCAAGTTCTGAGTCATCCAACAACCGGCAGGTCCAAATTTAGATGCAGTATAAGTATGTCCTTCGACATCAGCAAATGTACCGCAACAATCAGCATCCTGAACCTTGATATCCAAATAAGCCCATTTTTGTTCGCTATTATTATCAGTATAAGAAGCGCCTATACGGGCCGTCTTCACACCGGCTGTGCCGACAATCGTCTTCACATTGGAGTTGAACGTAACATTGAAAGTGACAGCACTTGAGCCGGAAGTTGGGGACGGTTGCGGAAGAACCGAAATCAATCCGTAAGGATCATCCAAGATAGAAAACGACAACCCGCTGAAAGCAGTGGTAGTTGTAAAGGAATATTCTTTCACATACGCTCCACCGGCAAACGCATCGGAACGGCCTGTACCGGGAGTTACCAACACATCATAACAGTCATCGCCCGTAATTTTGTAATTGCCGTTCACCGGCGGGGTAGGTGTAACGGTGACTGTGATTTCATTACTTGTTTGAGTAGAAGCAGCACAGTTTTTAGCAATTACTTTCGCTTTATACGTTCCGGCCCCAGCATTGAAAGCCATAGCATACGTAGCGGTATTGTAATCCGTTTCAGCTATCATTGCATAATTAGCTCCGGTCGCATCCGTACGCCACCATTCATACTTCTTGGGTGTTACGCTGCCGGAATACTTATTCGTCCCGTCGCTCAATACGCCCAAACTGACAGTACCGCTACTCCCGATAATCAGTGTAGCGCTCTTAGCTGTCAGGATGACATTCTGAATAGCGGCACAAGTCGGGTCGCCGTCAGCAGTCTCAATCGTACTGCCGGAAACCGGTTGCCAATCATTGCCGTCCCATACATAAAGACCTTTCTTGATTTTCTTCTCTGCATTTTCATTCGTGTTGTAAACAATCGTACCGGTCAGGGCGGCATTCGTTGCCTGAACAGAAGTAATACCCACAAAACCGGAGGCAGGTATTTCCGACAAATCGGTGATTGCCACATTGGAAAGGATAAGCCCTCCTTTGACCGTACTATTCAAATCCAGAATAGCGCCCGCCTGCGGATCGCTTGCTCCACCAATCGTTACTTGCGCCCGAAGCCCCAAAGGCAACAGCACTGCTGCCATCAGTAGCAGCATCATAAATCTTTTTTTCATTCTCTTTGTTACTTTGTTAAATTTTTTAAAAACTTTCAACTTTCAATTTTCAACTTTCAATTTTCCACTTTCAATTTTCCACTTTCCACTTTCCACTTTCCACTTTCCACTTTCCACTTTCAATTATCAGAACCGTCTTTTGTCCATTTAGTCCCCGTCCAGATATAGACACCTCTTCCGGTAACAATATTGGTATTGTAAACCACCGCTCCGGTAAAGTCCGTATTCGGGCCGTCGTTCACTCCGGCAATGATACCCGGAAAGATATTGGGATTACCTTCCACCACCGGTATCTTATCCAGCTCAACGATACCCACATTCGAGAGCAACAGTCCGCCTTTCAAGGTACTGTTCAAGTTCAACAGCGCACCGGGAACATCCGGATCCGGATTCCCGCCGACAGTTACCTGCGCCTTCGCACTCCATGCTCCCAAAAACAGGAGCATACATACTAAAAAAAGATTTTTTCGCATACGTTATTTTTATTAAGTTTATAATCTGTTAAAAGGGCAAGGCAACCGGATACTATAAATTCAATAATTATAAAAATGAAGAAAAATGATGGGT
>JAISKT010000038.1 GCA_031261295.1 Candidatus Symbiothrix sp.
GTGAACCATTCCGCATCGTCGTCAAACCCGACTCTGATTTCGACGTCATCATGCACGATGGCCAGCAACTTATTGATATCAAGCCTGCCGCTGTTCACCATTTCTTTGAGATCGGCTTGGTCAATAGGGCGATAGGCGTCAAGTTTCAAAATTGCCAAATCTTCATTCGAAGGCGCATAAACCTCAAGCACAACGCCGTCGAACGGAACCCGCTGCCTGCGCCCCCGCCAATTTTCAGGAAGACGGAACCGAAACGTCGTTGCATGCTGATTCATGTCATACCGCTCAAGTAGCGCTTCTGCCTGCAGCGCGGCTTCCATCACATCAATATCCGTGGTCATTCTCGATTCCGCACTTAGTTCCAGCAGTACCAATGCGCTGCCGCCAACAATCGTGATCTCGACATTCCTTCCATTATCAATGCAAGACAACAAATCATCATCGAGTTGCGTCAGCCGATCAAGAATCCCTTCTTTCCCGAATTTGTCCATTAGCATAATCTCCTGTGAAAATTAGTATATCGCACATTTCGTAAATAGTAAATAAAAATATAAATATAGTAAGTAAAATATTTATTTCAGAGTGTAAGCCCCATCGGTTTGGATCCTACACTCTCCGCCAGAAAGGTTCCGCCGCAGTGTCGTAAATTTATCTTGTGGTATTTGCCTGTTTCCGTAAACAATCTTGAAATGCCCGATGCCTCGGATACTTGTCGCGAATCTTTTTGATAAAAGCCGCGCCGCTTTCTTTTCCGCTTCGGAATTCGATCATCTCCATCATTGCGAGAGTTAGAGACGCCGCCTTGTAATAACTATTTCGATGTTGTTCTCCGACGATTGCGTCAACGCGCAGGACGGTTTCTTTGACGCACCAATTTTGCAAGGCCGCAGCCCGTTCAAGGGACAACGCCGGGGCCTGGGAATCTATTTTCTCCAGCAACTCCTCCAACAAAATTTTGTCAGGATGCAAGTTCTCCTCAAAGAGCGTAAACAGGTAAGGCCGCTTGCGACAACCGTTTGTGAGCAAAGCGATAAAGAGAGGGAACGAATTGCCTTTCTTGCTTCCCGACCATCCAAGTACTGCTTTATCCGTCAAAACTTCTTCCCAAAGAGAATCGAAATCGCCCAGCAATATACGTATACAATACCCGTGAATATTTTCCGGAGGATGCTGAAGATAATATTCCTTGACCGAATCCGCCTTTGAAATATCGCTGAGTTGGTACAATCGCAAAAAATGCGGAAGGTCTTTTGCAGATCTTGCCGCCGCAAGGATTCCGGCGTCAATGGCGTTGATGTTGTGATCTATTTTTCCCGCATCGGCCAGCATGTCCGCCAGTTCGGCACGGAGCGTATTGTCCTCAGGCATCGCGTCTATGCCCGCCCGGGCGGTGTCTATCGTTTTTGAAATATTCTCGTTACGAAAATAAAGTTTCGCAAGTTCCAAATACGCCAAAAAACACGGATCGCCATATTGAGCAGTAAACCTTTCGAGTTCCTCCAACCCGCCTTTTTCTATTACGGCGTCGATAATATACTCTGCTAAATTCTTGCGCTGATATTCAAACACGGCGTCCATCGCCACATATTTCTCCAATAAAAACGCAATCCAATCCTGCAGGAATTCTTTTTCACCGGCGATATCGCCAGACTTCAATTTCAGTATTTCACTCGTCTTTGGCTGGTATGAAGAATCGTGAACGATATCGTGCAGTTTTATTATGCGCGCCTCCCCCTCCAGAATTTGTATCGCAGCAAAGGCATAATGACAGAGCACCTCATTCTGGTCGATACGAACCCAATCTTCGATAAACAATGTTTCAATCGTAATCGGGTCACCCACGTCGTCATCCGAAATTATGAAATCAAACAAACACTCGAAAACGGCATAGCCGATCGAATACGACCCGCGCATCACGCAAGTTACGGCCTTATGAAGTAAATCATCTGCGTCGGTCCCCAAACCGTTACAGTCAATTAATAGGTCTTCTTCATCCCAGGAATCATAATAATCCGGTTCGAGTTCGTATTCAAAATGATAATACCCATCCTCAATCCGTTTGCGCAACAGATCTAACTGTACCATAATTTCATCTGTTGTTACCGGCGGCATCTTCGCACAAGCATGTTCGACGGCTTCCCTCGCGTCCTCCAGTGATTGATACGGAATCAGCCGCGCGAATGCAAGCAAAACGGAGAGTGTTTTCTCCGAGGATTGCCCCTCCATCTGTTGTCGTACTTCGTTTACAAAATTCAGGTTGCCGCTCATTGCTTACTCATTCAACCCGTAATTGCGGAGGAGTTCCAGCGCTTTCCGTTCGCCTTCCTCCGAGAAAGAAATCGATTTTGCCCGCTTGCTGCCGAAAATCAATTCCTCGTCCGTCAGCTCGTTCAAAATATCAAAATCATAGCCCTTCCAACTGCTTTTGAATGTTTCGTCAAAAGGCGTTTTCTCGTCCCACGCCGTAAGATAAAGCAGCATCAACGTCAAATCTTTTATGGTGTTTTTCATTTTGTATCTATCTCCCGTTTTATATTTCAAATTTATCATCGTCGTCGTCGTCGTCATAATCATAATAAGAAGAAAATGATTTTCCCGATTTCAAGTACTCAAATTTGTGAGTCAATTCTTTGCGCGGCTCGGTTTTTCGGTCTACCGCCTTTTCATATTCACGAAGCCACAACTCCGTTTGCTCATGAATTTCAAGCCACTTTAGCAGGATATATAGAGCCACTTCATTTTTCCAGGCATTCTTCGAAGTATTGTTTTTCCAGTAATATTGAATGGCGTCATCATATTCATACAAAGCGGCTTTTAAATGAAAATACAATTCCGTCGCATGTTCCTTCAGCGCGTTTTGATGATAGTCATCCTTCTTCACGCGAAAAAATCCATCCGCTCGAAAGACGCTCACCTGAGGATCCTTGACATAGTCAAGACATTCCTCTGCGGCAAGCACTTTTGCATCGGGAGTCTTCAAGCTGTTCACGAGGGCAAAAAATAATTGTATGTACAATGTCTCGTAGTTCACGTTGCTCTCCAGAGCCAGACCGATAATCTTCCGCAGCACATCTTTACTCACCCCATACTGAAGGTTTTTGGTGATGACCAAACTAAAAAGTTCTGTCTGTCCATACCCCACAGAAGCGAAAGGATTTTCGGTATTGAAGATATAGTAGGCGCACCCATAGCTGAGCATGCGATACAGCAAATTGAGCAAATCCGCTGCGGCTGCGGCATTTTCACCGGTAACACCGAGCAATGTTTTTATGTATTGCTTCACAAGAAACCGCCATTTGGGACGATCCTTTTTGCGCACATATTGATTGGGTGCCAAATAGAATTGTGCTTCCGCATAGGTCACAAATTGCAGGATTTCATTTTGCAGGGATTCAAAGTCAACCGCAAGATCCGTTTTTTTCTTTTCGACTTCCTTATTGTTGAAATCTGCAAGAACCGCATCCAGATCATTTTCTTCTTTGATTTTCTTCGGGATCGCTTTATACAGACTTACCGCTATTTCCGACAACGTATCCCGGTCATACTTTTGTAGCACTTCTCTTAATTCGCCAACCTTCATCCTCAAGCCCCTCATTTTTCTGAAGGATATACTATAAATGGTATTGTACCATGAAGCCTCGGGTTTTCAGCGAAGACAACAGCCCGCAACGATATTTTCAGAAAATAAAAAAGTGAACAAACACCGTTTCGTTCTCTTTCAGCAAGCGTTCCGTTTCAGCTCATTCATTTTGGATTTACGGCTCAATCAGGATGCGCCCTGAGCCGAAATGACCTTTCGCGTGAGCCGTAAATCTACAATCTGCCTCATCGGGGATTATCCTGCCTCATCTTGCGTCATAATAATGCAGAAAGAAAAGAATTTAACCGGGCCAAAAGATACAAATAATTGCTGCTTTAGTCCGATTAAGCGAATCTAATATTTATATCTCTAAATCAACCTCTCTAAATCATCAGTTGGCAACTGATGAATATGGAGCAAGCTATTTTTACCTAAAAAATCGGCAGTTGCCGACTACCGAAATCCGTATGCCGCTGCCTTTTGCAAATCATCACTTGGCGAATGATGATTTGGATGAGCAATTTTAATGTGAAAAGTACTTGACAACGAAATCCATGTATGGAAATATATAGTAGTACTGCAACGGCGATTGGGTTGGCTAAAATTATATTAGACAAAATAGCTAACAAAGATTATCCTTTCTATAAGGAGGATCGGCAACATGATCATCAGTGCGACAGAAATCAAAAACAGCTTTGGCAAATATCTAAAGATCGCAGAAAAAGAAGAGGTCATTATTGTGAAAAACGGAGTGCAGGTAGCGAGACTGATCGGCATGGACAAAACGGTGTCCTTCCTTTCCGACCAGCTTGTCGGCATCATCCCCAAGGACGTCGACGAGAAAGCAATAAAGAACGAAAGGCTTTCCCAAAAATGAAGTTGCTTCTCGATACCAATATTGCGGTAGATATTGTCGCAAAGAGGCGTGGGTATGAGGCCTCGCTGAATGTGCTCCGGCTCTGCGAGACGCGCAAAGCAACCGGCTACGTTACCACGGCGACGATCATGGATCTCATGTATATCCTGCGGAATTATCTCTCTCCGGGCGAAGCCCGAAATACGGTTCGCTTGCTGCTCAAGATCGTCAAACTGACGCCCGTCGAATCGTCCGATATTCACAACGGCTTGAACGCCGAAATGAAAGACTATGAAGATGCAGTTCAGTTGTCCTGCGCCAAGCGAATCAAAGCCGACTACATTGTGACCAGAAACATTTCAGATTATACCGAGTCAAACACCCCGGCCATCTTGCCGGAAAAGATCATTCCCAAAATAATGGGCCCCCAAAAACAAGCCACCGCCAAATTCCGAAAAAAATAACAACGACAATGAAAGCAAAGACATATCCAATAATAATCGCCGCCATCCTCTCCATCACCGCAGCCGGCGTACTCCAAACAGCCTGCGCCGCCGCTGCCGGCGAAGAGCAACCCTTTGCGTACCTAACCATCGCGCAGGAGTTGATCCCCTACGAGTATATAGAATCCGCCGAGTCGCATGACCCGGGCGCGTCCGATGAATCCGGCGAAGCAGACGAGCCCGATCCCCCAAGGTGTTTCATCATAGACCTGTCCGGCGCGAAAATCGAAAACAAAGACGCCGTCTATGATTTGATCGCCGCGCACGTAAGCGTAGTAGGCGCCGAAGTACTGCGGGGCGACGACCTGGCCCCGGACGAAATAAAAAATCTAAACACCGAAGACTCCTACCCAACACTCCTCGCCTTCCAGGACGAAAAACTAACCAAAAACAAATTGGTAACAGACCTATCCATATCCTGGCCGAGCCAAGGCGAAGGCTACGGCACAAAGTACACCGTCGAGAAAAAATCAGACACCTGGGAAATCACCGCCAGCGAAGGCACGTGGATCAGCTAACAAAGAAAGAATTCTGCAGTTGTTGTAAAAAATCTCTTATATAATGTTGCACCACTGATGCGACCGGTGCTTCGACATATCTATGTCCGAAACATTCAGACCACGCCCCATTTCCCATGCAAAATGGGGCAACCGATCGAAGACCCCGAGGATCCTGCTCTCCGAGGATGCCGTTCTTTTGCTTTCGATGACGTATTGTTATATGATTTCGGCGAAGAGAGGCGACTGCGACATGAAGCACTACAACATCCTTGATATCAGCATATACCAGATTGAACTTTTCTTCGCGGTGGCGAACGAAAGGAACCTTTCCGACGTTGCGCTGAAAATGAATATCACGCAGCCCGCGCTCACAAAACGGATACAATCACTCGAAGGAGTTCTCGGGGTCACCCTTTTCGATCGCGACAAACGGCCGATCGAACTGACTGAGGCGGGACGGTATCTCGCGGAACAGTGGAGACCCCTCTCGAAACAGTTTGAAATATCGGCGGGCTTTGCGCGCGGGATGCAGGAGGAGTTATCCAGCCGTCTCATGATCGGGCTGCTGCTTTCGGGGAAACCCTTGCCGGTGGTCCAGCGGGCGGGAAAGCGGCTACAGCAGGAACACGAAACGGTTTCTTTTTCGTGGGAGTACAAACCGTACGGCAGATGGCGGTCCGCAATCGCCGAGGGCGAGGTCGACGTCATGTTTGTGCCGAGGATGGAGGAACCGACTTTCGAAAGCGATTGGGCGTGGACGCGTGTGATGGAAGTAGCAAAGCTTGTGTGCATGCTCCGGTCGAATCCTCTCAGCACGCGAGAGGATATCCGGTACGAGGACCTGCGTACGCAGCATTTTGTCGTCAATTCTCCGAAAGTCATGCCGATTCATTACAAATTCATCTGCCAGCAGATGGCGAAGCATGGTTTCGAACCGACAGTCGCCCGGTATTCGAACGACCCAAACGACCTGATCGGATGCCTTGAGCATGATGACGAGGTCGTCGTGTGCGATATGTACCTACGCGATTCCGACAGCGAGCACATCAAATGCTTTCCGCTCCCGGATACCTTCAGTGGATTGGATGCGGTATGGCTCAAAAACAACGCGAACCCGCACATCCACGTCTATCTGGATTTGCTCCGCGACGAGCTCGAGAAAACGTACCCCGGATCGGTTTGCCACGATATTCCGTAAAGGAATACTAAAATAAAAAACATCGATTTCCATTTCCGGCACCCGACCATTATACTCTCCACATCATAAGCTATCCCTTGTTTGGAAAAGGAGGAGCGCGATGCCGAGAGTGTCCGTCACAGATCAAGACAAGAAAAAAAGCTATTTCAAATACTTCATGCGACCGATGGCAACACCGCCGAAGGAACTGCTGGACGCGATCTCGCCGGTTCCAGGCGATCCCTCGGACGCGCTTCACATCCAGGATCGGAACCTGCTCTTCGAGAAAGGGGATCTTTCGGGCGAGTTCGGGTGGTGGCGTTTCGAGGATGGGACGGCGATGATCGCGAACCGGACGGCTTTCCCCGGTGTGACGGGCGAGATGTTCGACTGGTGGTTCGCTTGGCATCCCATCGACCGGCTCCGGTATGCGATTTGGGATCCGGATGAACATTTCGACGTGAATCTGGAGGACAAGGTGCGCGCATTGGACATGAGCCTTTCGGCACGGGAGCGGCATTGGGGCAGCGTCCATCGCATCTGGGAAGACATCGGAAGCGGGATCCCCGAGCTACTACAGGCGAATTTCAGGCGCCCGCGCGACCTCGGCTACGATGAGAGCCGGATCGACACGGACGTCTGCAGCGCGCTGGTGTGCGCGAACACATTGACGTACGGCAATGCGCACCGCCCGGACATGCCGGTCGTGATGACACATTTTCTTCGGCCTGTCCCCGGCGGTTCCGAACTCCGGTCGCGATTCTGGTTCGGGTGGCAGATCGTGGACGGGGAGCCGGTCAAGACGCTCCCCGATGGCTCGGCGGTCGTGGACGAGGCGCCAGTCGCGCTCCTGCGGCACAACGTGATCGAGTTCACGAACCTCGCAACGATCCTTCCGAGCGTGTATGCGGAGGAAAAAAATAACTGGGAGAAAGGAGAGTGATGGAAATGAAACAGCAACCGAGTCAGGAAATCAAGAGGAACATCCGACCGTTCGCGGCGTTTGCCATCCTGCTGCTGCCCTTCGTCTACACATTTGAAGGCGCGGCGATCGGACCAGCGCTCAATGTGCTGGCGCAGGCTTTCCCAGACGCCAGCACGATGGCAATACAGTACGTCATGAACCTGCCTTTCCTCACGGTCATCCCCGTGAGCATCGTCACCGGAAGGTGGCTGGTCAACCGTTTCGACAAAAAGACCCTCGTTGTCTTTGGGCTTCTGCTTTATGCCATATCCGGCATTCTTCCCGGTTTCGTCAATAATATCGAAGCGATTCTCTTGCTGCGCTTGCTCACTGGCATCGGCGCCGGTCTGGTGCTGCCGCTTCCGAACATGATGATCTCTGAGGTATGGGGCGGCCAAGCAAGAGAGCGCAAAATGGGGCTTGCTTCAGCCGTGCAAAGCGCATCAAGTACCGCCATCAGCATCATCGTCGGCTTCGTGATGGTACTTGGATGGAGGTGGGTGTTCTACACCTTCGTCCTGATACTGATAGTCGCTTTCATTGCGTTGGCGGGGCTTCCCAAATTCCCGCGCGTTTCCGGGCAGGCACCCGAGCAAAACGCGCCGCGCGAGAAAATCAGGATGCCAAGGAAGGTATGGTTATACGCGGGGCTGATGTGCGGGAACTGGATGTTCTGGAGTTTCGCGATCATGAACCTCGCTTTTTTCGGAGCGAAGCTTAACATTGGGGGTGGGGCAATGGGTCTTCTTGTGGCGCTTCCCGGGCTGTTCGGGATACTCGCAGCGTCTTTCATCACGGAATACAGAAAACTCTTCAAGCGGTTCTTTCCGACCGTGGCCATGCTTGTCTATGCGCTGAGCTTCTATCTCTACAGTACTGCCGAGAACTATTTCGTCCTCGTCATTGCATCGCTGGCCTGCGCATTCGGCGGGTTCTCTATGCAACCGTATATCTTCGATCTGACGGCCAAAGCCTGTGAGTCAGATCCGCGAGCGGCGGATGCCGCGTTTGGCATCGTCACCCCTGGCATGATGGTCGGCGCCTTGCTGATGCCGGTTGTGCAGGCAGCGTATGGGAACATCTCCGGAAACACGGGCATCGAATTCCTGTGGTCGTCCTGCGCGGTCTTCCTCGTCGCGTTTGCGATCCTGCTCGCGTTCACAAACAAGGACAGCGGGGCTGTCGGCACCCCTCCGCGTCGAAAGGAGGATCGGGATGAAGTTTGACCATGCCATCAGCGAGCGGGAAAACGTGCTGCGCGTGATCACGCGTAGCGACGCCCCGCAATGGGTTCCATGTGGACCAGATTGCCTCGATGTCATCAATCCGGCGGATGTCGTGCGGGAACGACCAGCGCCTGAAGAGGGAAGCGGGCACGACTGGTTCGGGTGCTACTGGCATTTCGATCCCGCCACGATGGGGTTTACGCCCATTCCCGGGCGGCAGCCTGTGAAAAATATCGTGAACTGGCGCGACGAAGTGTGCTTCCCGGACATCGATGCCGCAGACTGGGCGCAGGGAGCGAAAGTCGTCAGCGAAAACGTAGATCGGGAAGAAAAGGTATCATACTTTTTCTGGGAAAGCGGACCTTGGGAAAGGCTTCACGCGCTGCTGGGATTTGAAGAGGCGCTGCTTGCCTTATATACGGAGCCGGAATCCGTTTTGGAACTGATGGAAGCGATCACATTGTACAAATTGTCGATGATCGATCGAATCGCGGAATACTACCAGCCGGACATCGTATGCAACCTTGATGATTTCGCACACCAAAAGAATCTCTTCATGTCCGTCGAGATGCTGAATAAATTCGTCTTGCCTTTCGAGAAGCGGATCTTCGACGCCTTGCATCGGCACGGCATCATCTGCAGCCATCATTCCTGCGGCAAGATTGACAGTATCATCGGGGAAATCCTCGAAACCGGGCCGGAAATCATCACCGGTTTATGGGCTCCCTACAATGATATCGAAACGGTTGAAAAACAGTACGCACACCGCTTCACGGTCGATGGCGGAATGGACATGCAACTAATCGCCAACGACAGCACGACGGAAGAGATGCTTGTCTTGGAGGTACGCAGGTGCATCGATCAATGCGCGCCTTACAAGAATCTGATCGCGAATCCTGGGCCAGTCGCCGACCCAACGCGCGCGGAAATACTGATCAATGAGATCCGATCATATGGGCACGATTATTGGAAGCGGATGTGAGCGTGTGCAAAAAACGGAGCCTTGCCAAACAACAGTGAGATGAAAACAATGGGACTGAACCCCGCTTTCCCCTGATCAGAACCTCCGGAACGGGACATATATTATGTGTGTATGTGGTGCAAGCATCGAGATTATAATCCATAGCTCAAGCGTTGGATATGCTGTATTCAGGACATTGAGCCCTGATTGTCGCCAACCCTAGGCCGCCTGCCCCGCAAAATAATTCTCCCATTTTGTAATTCATGATTGTATAATCTCCATTAGTGGATTATATCATGGTCGGTGCAAAATGAATAAACAACCCTCTCTTCATCTTTAGACAGTCTTGTTATTGACCGGCCATTGTTTTCCATAGTAGAGTATACTAGATGAGTTGCATCGTGAAAGGGCGATTTTATGTATATTGATCTGTTTGCAGGTTGCGGAGGATTGTCTCTCGGTTTGTATAATGCGGGATTACATGGATTATTTGCGGTCGAAAAAAACCAAGACGCCTTTGAAACTCTTAAATGTAATCTAATTGATCAGAGAGAACATTTCGAATGGCCTGAATGGTTGAAAATGGAAAATATTGATATAAATATTCTGCTTAGAGACAACAGAATGGAACTAGAAAACCTTAGAGGAAATATTGCATTAGTTGTCGGAGGGCCACCTTGCCAAGGTTTTTCCATGGCAGGAAAGAGAACTGGTGATGATATTAGGAATGAATTAAGTAATGCATATATTGAATTTGTGAGATTGGTGCAACCACAAGCACTCTTTTTTGAAAACGTGCATGGATTTACCGTGGGCTTTAAAGTACAAAAAAAAGGTAAGATAAAAAAAGATATACCATATTCAGATAAACTTATTAGTGCTATAAAAGCGGAGGGTTATTCTGTAGCTTCTCAATTAGTGGATATGTCAGAGTATGGAGTGCCGCAAAAAAGAAAAAGATTTATTCTCTTTGCAATAAGAGATACCCAAGCAAAACAATTTTTCGAGTTGCTGAATAATAATAGAGAAACCTTTTTAAACAACAAACGACTTAGAGTACCGGTGCCAGTAAAATATGCAATTGGTGATTTGGAACGACGCCACGGAGAAGTCATTGATACGGATACGCCAAGTTTTATGAATGGACGATATGGTAGAAAAAGTAGTAATTATCAAAAAGTCATGCGTCAGAATAACGAAAGAGGTGCGGTTCCCGATAGCCATAGATTTGCAAATCAAAAGGCTGATACTGTTGAATTACTCGAGCGGATCATGAAAAATACGGAGACATCATTGAGGGTAACCCCCACGATGAATATTGTCGAAGGATTAAAAAAGAGAGGGGTGACACCGTTAAAGCCATCGACTATCTGCCCAACATTAACCTCTATCCCCGATGATTTAATCCACTATAGTGAGGCTAGAATCTTGACAGTTCGCGAACATGCAAGAATACAAAGCTTTCCCGACGATTTCAAATTTAAAGGTCGATATACCACAGGAGGAGATAGACGAAAAATAGATGTACCCAGATACACACAAGTAGCAAATGCCGTCCCCCCAATTTTTGCCGAACAAGTGGGAATAGCGATAACGGAGATGTTAAATGAGAACTGAACAATTGCATTTCAGTGCAAATGCAAAGTTGGGAAACTTAATAGGACGAGAGTTAATAACAAATAATATAATAGCCGTTTTTGAGTTAGTCAAAAACTCATATGATGCTTTTGCTGATAATGTCGAAATAAAGTTTGTAAACTTCTCAACCACCGGAAAGGATGAAGATCTAACATTAAAATCGACCGAAGTGCTGTCTCGTCCGAATTCAGAAATAGTGATTTCTGATAATGGCAAAGGGATGTCATTTGACGAGATAAAACATAATTGGATGGAAATAGGGACAACCAATAAAGAGAATATAGTATCGAGCACCTCGAATGCCAACGGCAGGAAAGATATCAAACGGGTCATTAATGGAGAAAAAGGAATTGGCCGTTTTGGGGCAGATAAATTAGGCGCAGATCTTGAAATGGTAGCCGTCGATTATAGCGGTAGAGAAAAATCCATTATCAATATTGATTGGAATGCATTCAATGATCATACAAAAATGCTTGAAGATGTATCTTTTGCTTGCAATATAGAAATACAGGAGTCTGTTATTGACTCGGGGGTACAACTGAGAATTACAAAATTAAGAGACAAATGGACGGGTAGAGATATAATAAATTTAAAAAAGCAATTACAAAAAATGCTGTCGCCATTTTCACAAGAAAAAGAGAAATTTAACATTTTCCTAAATTTCGATGATAAATATCAACAAAAAATAGAAAATGATTCGTTTGAATATGCAAACACAGAGATTATTTCTACAATTGATAAAAGTGGTAAATTCGAATATACAATTGTAGATAGTTTGAATGAACTTCGCAATTCTTTTAAATTATCCGCTCCATCGTTTGGCCCAATATCACTACGAATACTATATATGGATTCTGTTGCAAAAAGAACATTTACAAGAAAAAATGGCATGTCAACTAAAGACTATGGAAACATCCGTTTGTTTAGGGATAATTTCAGAGTTCTTCCATATGGAGAACCCAATAATGACTGGTTGGGCATTGATAATAAACATGCTCAAGCGGTGTTTAGAACATTAGGAACCAGAGATATCATAGGGTATGTACAGATAACAAGAGAGTGTAACGTTGCGTTAAAGGATGCGACAAGCCGACAAGGGTTAAATGAAGATACAGATGAATTTAAAGACTTTCAGAAACACATTTGGCGTTGTTTGGAATTATTACAAGAGTACATTTTTAATCGCATAAAATCTGTTGCAGAAAAAGAAGGAACTGTTATCAAAGATTCGGTAATAGATATTAAAAGTGACATATCTGAATTAAGGCGGGTTATCCCTAAATTCTATGGTGGTAGTGAAACTATTGATGAAGACAAAAAAGAACTAATTCGTCAAACAGAATATTCTTTCCAAACGATAGAGAAAAAGATAGATAGTGTAGAAAAAGCAAATAGGGTATTAACCTCACGACTTACAGTAATGGAAAAGATTGTTGGCGCAGAGAATATTCTATACGATATTTTACATGCAATAAAAAATAAAATGGATGCACTTAATGCGATAGTCAGGCAATTGGAATTCGAGGCGAAGGAAAACAATATCGTATTTGATAGCGTTGAATCACTCCGAATTGTTGACGAAGTTAGTAAAATGGTTGGCACTTCGTTAAAGCGATCGGCTCCAAATCGAAGAGAGAAAAGGGTTGTGTTACTTCAAGACATTATTGAAGGATTTATCGAAGAAAAAAAGTTAATATATCCAGATATCAATATTGAACTTGTAAGTATGAATGACGGCAAAATCAGATGCAATGTTGATGGACTTCGAATGACACTAGATAATTTGATGAGCAACTCAGTAAAGGCAATGATAAACGTTGGATCACCAACGATTCAGGTGTCTATCGAGTGCAAAGACAACATCGTATATTTATACTTTGAAGACAACGGACAAGGGATCAATGACGATGATGCCCGCTTTATTTTCAATGTGAGTTTTACTAGAACAAGTGGTACTGGAATAGGACTGTCATCCTCATATCATTATATGAAGGAGAGTGGCGGAGACATAAATTATATAAAAAATGGAAAGCTGGGTGGCGCTTTGTTTGAATTGAAATTCCCCCTGGCATAATTTTCAGCTATAAATAAAACGAAAGAAGGGATTTCTAATGAATAAGACTTATCAAGTCATCGTTGTTGACGATCAGCCAGAAGGGATGGAGATAATAATGAAACTTGTGAAAGACATTGTCTGGAGACAAGCCCATTATTCCATTACTTACAATATATTGTCCAGACGAGGAGAGATAACGAATATTAATGATCTACGTGGAGACATTGTGTTATTTGATTGCAATCTCAGCGGTGCGAATTTTGATTTTTCTGGATACGATGAATCCACATATGGATTTGAGTTAATTAAGAGATATCGGGAACAAAATAAGCGCACGAAAATTATTTTTTATTCAGGGTCGTTTGATTTTAGTCATGAGATGGATCTGGGAAGTCTTTTGCTTAAAGATTTGGTCGCAATGATTAATGAATTAAATATATTTAAATTGTGCAATAGAGAAGGACCGATGTTGGCAGATGCAATTACCGAGGCGATAAGTAATATTGATGCTGTTTTAGTAAGCTTGGATGAATTAATTGCAGATTTTGGCGAAACCAGTGAATTTCATGTTGGCGATACTTGTATTAGTGCTGCAAAATTGATAGATGAAATAAAAAAAGGTTCGCCAATCGGAGAAGAATTCCGAGCACAAGTATCGGAAACCATCATTACATACTTTATGAAATTTGGAGAAACAGTGCAACAATGAAAATTTTTGTCTACTGGAATTACAAGGATTCTGACAGCAAAAAAATCTATGGTTTTCTCGATGAGTACATCACGCTATTGAAAACACATCATCAATATGACGTTTCATTTTATAAGAAATGCAAGCATTTCGACATGAACGGAGTAATGGAAACAGATATAGCCGAAAGTGACATGATTTTGATGTTTACACACGGAGAAAAAGATAGGATTTTAAAATATTTGTATCCGGAGCCAAGTTTATTGAGTAGTGCTACTTTAGTAAATAAGTCGAACGCGCAACTATTTATGAATAAGATAGTAGTGGCTATGTGTTGTGATTCTGCAGTTGAGTTGGGTGAATTTTGTAACAATCCAGAATCTCCAATTAGTACTACATATATTGGTTTCAGAGATGCGATTCAATATGATACTCAAAATAATGGTGTTAGGATTAACGAAACATTTAGGGCGACTATGTATAAGTCATATAGCGAGGCTTTTCAGGAAGCGTTTACTTTTTCGATAGATAATAACTGTACTGCGGCGATGTTCGTCAGACGGTTAAAACTGAATCTACGTAGTTTCGCAACAAAAAATATTTTGGAAGGAAAAAATCGTTCATTTGGAAGCGCTTCTCCAGCGCAGATGTATACAAGAACGGCAAACTCGTTGGTGGTATTAGGCAATTCAAACATACAATTATTTTGAGATAAAATAGATGAAAAACAGTAAAGTCTGTCACTTTTGAAGTACCGATTGTCTATTCATCCCCAGCCGCCTGCTCTTTCAACAACCTCTTCAATATCTTCCCCGTACTATTCCGCGGCAGATCGTCCAACACGACGATCCGTCTTGGCAGTTTGTACGCAGCGAGGTATTCGCGCAGCCAGCGCAGGATCTCTTTGTGGTGGAGTTCCTTGGCAGGATCTTTCAAAACGATGTAGGCGATAACGACTTCGCCGCGCAGTTTGTCGGGTACGCCGATGACGGCGGCATCCTTGATATCGGGATGTTTGTAGAGCACCTCCTCGACCTCGCGCGGGTAGACGTTGAGACCCGACACGATGACCATGTCCTTCTTACGGTCGACGATGTAATAATAATCGTCTGCGTCCCGTTTCGCGAGATCGCCGGTGTGCAGCCAGCCGCCGCGCAGGGCCGCCGCCGTTTCTTCGGGCCGGTTGTAGTAGCCCTGCATGATGTTGGGTCCGCGCGCGATCAGCTCACCGACTTCGCCTTCCGGTACATCGTTGTCGTCCTCATCCACGAGGCGGCATTCGACGCCGGAGATCGGCACGCCGCAGGCGAGGGCGCGGCCCTTGCCCGCCGGATTGAGCAGCACGGCCGGAGACCCTTCCGTGAGGCCGAAGCCTTCCGACGGCGGGATGCCCAATTCGACCATGGTGTTGAAAAGCTGCAGCGGTGTGGAGGCGCCGCCGTAGGCTGCGATGCGCAGATTCGGGAAGCGGATGCCCTCTTTCTTCATGATTTCCGTGATGACCATGAGCATCGCCGGCACCCCCATGAAGATCGAAACCGGCCGTTCCAACAGGTCCGCGATGACGGTCTTGGGCGCGAAGGTCTCGATGAGGCTGATCGTGCCGCCGGCCCGCAGCGGCATCAGGATGCACAGCGTGAAGGCGAAGACGTGGAACATCGGCAGTACGCACATGACGATGTCCTGATCGGTTACCTGCCAAAATTCCTCGGACTGCCCGGCGTTGCCCGCCAGATTTTTGTGCGACAGCATGGCCGCCTTCGGATTGCCCGTCGTGCCCGAGGTATAGAGGAAGGTGGAGATGC
>JAISKT010000048.1 GCA_031261295.1 Candidatus Symbiothrix sp.
AATGAAGAAAATGAAGAAAATGAAAATAATGAGATTGGGGACAGCCGTTTTGTGCGCTGTCGTTTGGTTGTTGCAGCCGGTAACATTGCAGGCGCAAGTGCATATTGGGAATGTGGCCAACCCGGCCAATCATCCGGTGGGAGGCGCGCTCTTGGATTTGACGTCAACCGACCAACTCGGATTGTTGCCGCTCAGTGTGGCTATCACGGATTTGGATAAAATACCGGAAGGGTTTAGCGAACGCGGCGGAGACGGCCCGGCCGCCGACCTGAAAGGTCTGGTAGTGTATAATACGAACACGTCTCTTGCAGACGGTGCAGGTATTTATGTGTGGAATGGGGCGAACTGGAACAAAGTGAAAGGGTGTCCGCTTCCAACGATTGCTTCGCCGGCAGCCGACACGACTCTTACCAGTTACGGAGAAACGACTCGCCGCCTGGCTGTAACGACCAACGGCGGTACATTGTCTTATCAATGGGAAAGTTCAGACACCGGCGCTCCCGACAGTTGGAATCCGGTTGGCGGAGCTATAGATGCGGCTTACAATGCACCGGTCACTGCTGCAGGTACCGTATATTATCATTGTATTGTATCAAACGAATGTGGAAATACCACCTCGCCGGTGTTCACGGTAACCGTGTTGGCCTCTATTCCGACAAATGACTCTTACACTATTACAGGCGCAACGTGTTATGATGTGGCACAAAGCGGAACGCTTACCGGCCGGACAAACGCTTTTGCTGCTACCCATACCATGACTTACACTTTCAAGTATGGAAACGCATTTACGGATTTGTCGTTTGCCGTATTGAGTGATCCGAGCGGTATTATTGAGAGCATTAGTTCGCCGACCGCAACATCGGGTTCGGGTAGTAGTACGCAGACATTTGAGGTGACATTTGTTTCTGATGTTGAAAGTATTGTATATGCTACACGTGCAATGGCTCGTATTGCTGCATGTTATGTTGATAACGATAACACGATCCGTATTGCATATATCAATGTCTTTGTGCAGGATGAGATATGTTGCGCTTACGCGCACGGGTCGGATGGCATGTGCTACCGCCGGTCAGAGAACGCCGGAAACAACTCTAGTAAACCGAAGTGCCCGTCCGGCTGGGCAGTTGTGCCGTTTACCACACTCTCTGAGTACGTCAGCTCTGATACGTGGTACGCGTACACGAAAAATACGCAGTGCTGGGCTAGCGCTACGAGCGGCGACGTGGCCACATTCAACGCGACTACATCCGGATGGAGTACAGGTCTCCAGTTATTTAACTCAATGACGATCCCTTGTAGACAATAATGATGCGACTACAAGATACTTGTGATTCAATCAGTTTTTCTGCTTGGGAAGGTTATTTATACCCATAACTCATTAGGGAGAAGAATTTCAACCCATGAAAAATAAAAACAGGGTGAGATAAATCGCGGAGTAATTTTCAGGGGTTGCGTTTTTGTTCAATATCAAAAGAACAAGAAACGCAATCCCTTTTCTTATTCCAAGCGCAACCTATAATTAAGGTTTGTCCTGATACTGAAAATGAGCTAAAACCTCATTCATATTTGCAATTCCCAATACTCTCTTGGAGTAATAATTATTGTATTTTTGTAATTTGACATCGTAAAATCATTTGTATTCCCTGTAATTAAAAAATCGGCCTTGCTTATATCAGCCAATTCTAATAATTTATTATCACTTTGGTCGTTTATAATATTCAATTTTAAGACAGGTTCATATTTTTTTGCTCTGCTAATCAAATCGGTTAAAACTAATTGTGCTTTGTCTAAAAAATCCGGATATTTACTAAATTTAGGACGATTTAATACATCTATATATTCTTGCATTAATTCATCGGAAAGGCATATTCTCACTTTATTTCCAAAAACATAGTCATAGAGAATATAGTATGGATAATTTTTCTGTATTAAGGCTGATACAACAACATTTGTGTCAAGGATTATTTTTTGCATTTTTTCTAATTGTTTTCACCTCTTCCGAAATTTCATCTTGAGTCATCAACGATAAACCATATTTTTCTGCCAGTTCAACGCTATTGTTTAAAGCCAAACGAGATAATTGTTTACTAATAACATTTATCAATTCAGAAAAAGCCAATTTTTCTTTTGTCAATCCAAATGAATTATATTCAGTGTCGGAAATTGAAATATTTAGTGTTTTCATACTCAAAAATATACTTGTTTCAGCACAAAGGTATAAATTTATTTTTAAATTTATACAATTAGAGATTAATTTGGCTTACTTTTTATCAGACTGGAATCGTCATTCGTTCATTGCCCAGCACCGTATTAGGAAATACCTCCCGCGCTTCTTCCAGCAATATATTTTCGTTGGAAATACGAGCGGAAAAATGACCGAGGACTAATTTCTTTACATGAGCCGCTTGGGCGATTTGCGCCGCTTGCTTAGCCGAAGAATGATAGGTTTCTTTGGCGCGCACCAAATCTTCATTACAGAATGTAGCTTCGTGATAAAGCAAATCCGCGCCTTCGATAATCGGGATAATCCTCTCGTAATAAGCGGTATCCGAACAATAAGCATATTTCTTGGACGGGTCTGCCGGCTTCGTTAAAAGCGTGTGGGGAACTGTTTCTCCTTCGGGAGTAACGAAATCCGCCCCATTTTTAATGGCATTGATTTGACTGACGGGCACCTTATAAAAATCAATCATTTCCCGGATGATGTGCGCACTCTTCGGTTTTTCTTCAAACAGGAATCCGGCGCTGGGGACCCGGTGTTTTAAGGGAATGGAAGATACTTTCAGGGAACGGTCTTCAAACAGCAATTCATTTTTTGACGGATGAAACGAATGAAAGAGTACCTTATAATCCAGGTCTTTACAGAAATAATCCAACAACGGTTGAAAGATTTTTTCCGCATCCGGCTGGGCGTAAATATGCAAATCGGCCGTTCTTCCCAACAACCGTAAGGTAGAAATCAATCCCGGCAAACCAAAACAGTGGTCGCCATGCAAATGCGAAATAAAAATGTGATTGAGGTGGCTGAAATTCAGTTTCATGGCCCGAAATTGCAATTGCGCTCCTTCGCCGCAATCAATCATGTATAATTTGTCGCGGAAATTCACCACTTGCGAACTCAAAAAATGCCGTGTCGTAGGAAGCGCCGAGCCGCAGCCCAATATGTTGACTTCAAACCGCTCCATCACTCAATCCCGATTAATTTATGTATCTGCAAACTCAACCGCCACTTCGGATGAAGCTTCACTTGTTCCACACAGTAATCAATATTTGTTTTGGTGGCCGCCCTGCCGTCCGTAAAAATAGGACTTAAGAAGTAATATTTAGCTTCCGGCATCTCCTCAACATTCGGAATGGCATCTCCCCGCTGGATAGACAAACGCACCTCGTCCACTTGCGGATTTATTTTCTTTGCGTAATCCGTATTCCCTTTCGGACTCACCACCGTATAATCCAACCAATCGGAGAGTTTGGTGTATCCGTTGCTTTCAATCGCCTGCAAGTAACCGGCATTTTTGAAAAACGAGATAACATAATCCGTTAGCTGTATAGTCGGTTCACCGCCCGTCCAGATAATCCATTTGCAAGGAAACTGTTTAATGGTGGAAAGGATATGGTCGATGTGCATATCAATTCCCACTGAGAAATCGGTATCGCAGAAAGTACATTTCAAATTGCACTGGGTGAGGCGGATAAAGATAGAAGCTTCTCCCTGGCGTCCCCCCTCGCCTTGCAAGGAGTAGAATATTTCTTTGACATTAAGGTTCATAAATACAAGAAGTTTGAGGTGTTTCACTTACTTCTACGGCAAACAATTCCGGGATTTCCGGTTGGAAGCGGTCGTAGATAAACTTAGCAATATTTTCGGACGTAGGATGTCCCGGGATAACCTCGTTCAAATGCCGGTGATCCAGGGTTTCATCCACAAACTGTTTCACCACTTTCAATGATTTGTAGTCTTTCACAAAACCGTATTCATCCAATGTTTCCGATTTCAGGTGCATGGTAATAAGATAGTTATGACCGTGCATCCGGGCACAGGGATGGTCTTTCCCCAACAAATCCAAAATATGAGAAGCGGAAAACGAAAATTGTTTACTAATTTTGTACATTGTTGCTATTTTTGTCCAATATGCAAAGATAATAATAATTTGGCAGCGAGCGCTATTCACCAACAGAATTAAAAACGAACGAACTTACTTTTTAATTTTTGGTCATTCTTGTTTTGTGTTTAGAATAATTATCATACATTTGCAATTGGACTTATAAAATTTTGCTTATGGTATATATAGCGTAAGGATACGCACATTTTAAGACATATTGGAAAAAGCGTTTAGCTTATATTCTGGTTTCGTGAAATCTTGACAATTTCAAAAATCTAACGAGAGTAAAGTGAAGACGCTCACGCCGTTTGGCGTGGGCTTTACTCATTATTCGTTAGATTAGGTAGTCAAGAACCTCACGAAACAGATAATTCAGAGTTTTGTCCGCGCTTTTTTTATGTGCGTATGGTAAGAGTTCGGGACAAACGAGTTATGATTATAAATTAATTTCAACAAATATGAAAAAACAACAAATTAAATATCTACTAATACTTGTCTTTTTTATTGGGAATGGATTTTTAGTATATGGACAAAATTTTAGTTTTGTGCCATCAGAAAACAACAGTTACCTTTTTACACCCCAAAATTTAGGGACTTCAACACCTCAAGTTACAGATATGATTCGATATGGTAATGTACAAGTGAACAAATATCATGGATTATTGGATTTTGGAGTTGCTTTGGAGGGTTATAAAGACCGAGATTTTGATATACCAATTTCTCTTAAATACATTTCCAGCGGATTTATGCCCGCCAAACGTCCTTCTGCAGTAGGATATAATTGGGTGCTCAACTGTGGAGGTGTGATAACACGAACACTAAATGGAAGTCCGGATGATACCAAAGGTCATGCAAGCACAGGTGATGGCAGGGACTATTTATTAGATGGCATGTTGGTTGCCATTAGGGAAAATAAATCCACCAATTATTCGAATACTGATTTGATGAATTTTAATGTGGATGGTAAATATGACCTAGAACAGGATGTTTTCACTTTCACATTTGGAAATTACTATGGGCGTTTTATCATTAGCCATACCGGCACACCCATTTTATTGAATGAGAATGGATGTAAAATTGATATTAGCAGTATGCCGATACAATCTTATAGCACCACGGCAACTCCGGTATCTTCGTCTATTACCATTACCACTCCGGATGGATATGTTTATACTTTTGGAGGCGAAAGCAAATACCTTGAATATTTCATTCCGAACAATCCGGAGAAATGTAAAATTATGCCCAGATATATCACGTCATGGCTTTTGAAATCAATTAAAGCACCGAATAATAGAATTGCAAATTTCAGTTATCATTCTAAAAATCAATTGAACAAATATCGCTACATAGCTTATTCCGGTACCGGTATGGCAATCGGAAACGGAGGTTACGGATATACCTCCCAAACAACGCAGCCCCTTGTCAAAGATAACATTTATGCTCCCATATTAGATAGTATTTCTATTGACAATATAAGTATGCGATTTACTTATGATGAGAATATAGCATCTTTGTATTCAGATGAATCGGCTGACAAGTCCATTCAATTAAAAAAGATAGCACATTATGTCAATAATACAAAATTGAAAGAAGCAGACTTTACCTATCAGTCCAAAGATCGATATTTTTTCTTACAATCGGTATCTCAAAAAGGACTGAAACACGAATTTAATTATAACTTATCCACCACTCTCCCGAATCCCACGACTATATCGGTTGACCATTGGGGATTTTGGGCAGGAGGATATGATACAGATGCGTCTGATTGGAAAACTTATTGTGAAAATATGTCAACCAACAGAACAACAAATCCAAATGTATGCGATGTAGGTTTATTGAATGAAATCATCTATCCAACCGGTGGAAAAACGAAGATAACGTATGAATATAATCGCTACAATACCTCTTTCACAAGAAGTACAACGTCAACAAGTTTAATCCAACAACAAAGCAATCCGGTAAAAGCTTGTGGTGGAGCACGAGTACAAAAAGTGGAAGATTTTGAAAATCAGACAAGTACAACTCCTATTAATTCTCGTCAATTTCTGTATCAGAATTCATCCCAACAAGAAGTTGGAATTATTGGAACTGAACCAAAGTATGCTCTAACTGAAATTATGGCAAGTTATCAAGGGGTTGGAACTTCTATTATAGTGGTGGTGTATATTTATACAGATATTAGTGCAAATAGTTTTGGCTCCAACAATCTGCTTTCCGAATATCATGTAGGTTATCCGTATGTGAAGGAAGTTTTTGCAAATAATAGTTCCGTTAAATACAAATTTTCATCATGGGAGGACGTTCCAGATTCATACGAAACAGGAGTAAAAAAACGCATTGAACTGAATACCAATTTAAGCATGTATGAAATAGCTGAAAAATATGGCACCTATTTTACAAATGATATGTCCCGATTTAGAGGAAGATTATTGGAAGAAACGACTTATGATACATCCGGTAATATCGTTTTGCAAAAAACAAACACTTACAATATTGCCGATGCTCAAACAAAATATAGTATATCATTAAAGTCTTCTCCAAGAACTTTGGGTTATTACAAAATCTATCAAACGCCTTGTTTATTGACACAAAAAAATATAACAGATAAAAATGGAGTGCAAGAACAGAACTTTTATACTTATAATTCTCATAATCTTTTGTCGGAAATAAGCCTACTTCGCAGTGATGGCAAAAAACAGAAAACAAAGTTTGTCTATCCATTCGAAATAATAGAAGGTACAGACACTACCATCATGCGCAAGATGACGGATAAAAATCTTATTTCTAATTATATTGAAAAGGTGTCTTATTTAACTGATGGTAAAGCTATTGATGGTGAACACCGAAAATACAGTGAAGTTGCGGCTAATGCGGGCATTTTCAAACCGGAACAGATTGATCTGTTGCCTCAAAACGCTACAACAACTATCGGAAATCTCTATCCGTCGCGAAACATTAGTAAAAGCCTATTTTTAATGTATGCTGCTCCTCCCGGTTTCACTCCGGATTATGTTACGGAAAATTTCACGATTGAGAAATATACAACTAATGTTCAACTCAATTTGAATTTTGCACAACAGGCAGGATTTATTCCATATTCTCCACGTCCATTGTGCTTTATTGTCACTATCAGTGGAAATAATAGCTATAGGTATAATTTAGAAGCAGTTGACGGACAAATCACAAATAACGGCACGTATGTTTATCAGAATAACATTGACTTAAACTTGCTTCCCGGAAATTATACTATAACTCTTACTCACGCCTCACGATATGACGTATTTAAACATCTGCAAGTGGGTTTTGAAGGTAGTTGTGAATTATCTTTCACGGAACAAACTCCAACTATGGCAGGTAGCTATTCTTTGCTTAAGCCGGAGATGTATTACAAATACGATAATCATGGGAATATGATAGAATCTAAACCGGCAGGAAGCAATCTGCCAACCGCTTATCTCTGGGGCTACAATTGCCAGTATCCGGTTGCCAAAATAGAGAATGCCACGTTTGAACAAGTAAGAACAGCCTTGGGCAGTCAAACGGCAGTTGATGGAATTGCCAATGCAGATACTCTTTCGAATACACAGTTAAATACCCTCAATAATTTGCGTAATTTATCCAATGCGATGGTTACCACTTACACTTACAAACCTTTGATTGGTATTGAAACAATCATTGATCCTCGAAGCGCAAAAGTTACGTATCATTACGATGATTTCGGCAGGCTGCAATGGATAGAAGACAACAACGGAAAGAAAATTGAAAATTACAATTATCATTATAAAAATCAATAAGATGAAAACAATAGCAAATCTATTAATACTGCTGGGCATTACTTGCACTATGCAGGCACAACACAGTCTGCAATCGGATTTGAATCTGCCTCGTCCGGGTGATGAAATCATCAAACAGCAGGTGGAGTATAAAGACCCGGGACGAATTGGAGAGAATGTCCTCTGGGATTTTGGTCAATTGTCCATTATCAATGACCAATATAAGTTGGTGTATTCCGAGCCGTTTTTAATCGGCGATTCCATTTACCTCATGGGAAAAGAAACGTATCGCGTGACGGATTATCCGGATGCTCAACTGTTTATCGGAACGGAACACCACACCCGATATTATTATCTGTTTCAAGACAGCCTGCTTTGGGCGCTGGGTCACGAAAACGCGGCTACCGCTTTACGCTATATTAAACCCTTGTTGAGCGGCGTTTTTCCGCTTGCCTACGGCGAAATCCATGCGGACACCTATTCGGCACAGGGAGTTTATTCGGGAAGGGTTCCTTTTGAAAATGCCGGAAAGGTAGAAATAAAAGCCGATGCTTTCGGAATGATGGTCTTGCCCTCCGGTGATACGCTACGACAGGTGGTGCGAACAAAAATACTTCGACATTTTTCGGAAATCCTGCCTGCTACCGATGGCGATACCGTTTCGGTGAATACCGTCTTGGAAAACTATCAATGGTATTCCAAGGGATATCGCTATCCGGTATTTGAAACTTTTCATAGCACGGTCAGCGAAGACACGACGGAAATCGATCGTTTTGA
>JAISKT010000060.1 GCA_031261295.1 Candidatus Symbiothrix sp.
TCAAAACGATCGATTTCCGTCGTGTCTTCGCTGACCGTGCTATGAAAAGTTTCAAATACCGGATAGCGATATCCCTTGGAATACCATTGATAGTTTTCCAAGACGGTATTCACCGAAACAGTATCACCATCGGTAGCAGGCAGGATTTCCGAAAAATGTCGAAGTATTTTTGTTCGCACCACCTGTCGTAGCGTATCGCCGGAGGGCAAGACCATCATGCCGAAAGCATCGGCTTTTATTTCTACCTTTCCGGCATTTTCAAAAGGAACCCTTCCCGAATAAACTCCCTGTGCCGAATAGGTGTCCGCATGGATTTCTCCGTAGGCAAGCGGAAAAACGCCACTCAACAAGGGTTTAATATAGCGTAAAACGGTAGCAGCGTTTTCGTGTCCCAAAGCCCAAAGCAGGCTGTCTTGAAACAGATAATAATATCGGGTGTGGTGTTCCGTGCCGATAAACAGTTGAGCATCCGGATAATCCGTCACGCGATACGTTTCTTTTCCCATCAGGTAAATGGAATCGCCGATTAAAAACGGCTCGGAATACACCAATTTATATTGGTCATTGATAATGGACAATTGACCAAAATCCCAAAGGACATTCTCTCCAATTCGTCCCGGGTCTTTATACTCGACCTGCTGCTTGATGATTTCATCACCCGGACGAGGCAGATTCAATTCGCTTTGCAAGGTATGCTGTGCCGGGAGCATTCCCGGAATACCCAACAGCCAAAGGACAACTATTTTTTTCATTATCTTCATTTTTTTCATTTCTTTAATTCTTATAGTGGTAACCATAATCTTCGATTGTTTTATTATTTTCATCTCTTATCGTTTCTAAACGCCCGAAAGGGTCGTATTCATACTTGGTTTTTACTCCACGGGGATCAGTGACAGTTTCAATACCAACCAATGGCTTGTAAGTGTAAGTCGTTACTAAAGCATTGGGTATAGACCGCAAAAGTTCATATATCATCGGAAGTGAATAACTGGCAAACAAAGGGGTTACTTCTGCATTGTTAATAATCCAAATATATTCCCCAAATAATTCAACTATTTGTTCATAAGTTGCATTTTGAATTACTGCGATTGGATATTGATTGCTATAACTCCATAGGTAAGCCGTTGGGACATTACTGCCTGCCGGTTTAGATTCAACGATATTGCCACGATTATTATATTTGTAATACATTTCCGGCTGAAGGGATGAATTCCCTGTCAGGGTTACGAAATTATTATCTGTATAAGAAATTTTACATTCTCCCTCATAATAGTAGTCGTAAGGGTCACTGAGATGTTGGCGAACCAACTGAAATGTATAGGCGCCCGATGGTAAATTCAGTTCTTTCGTTACATTATAATCATAATATTCATTCTGAGTAACCGGATCGATATCTACATTTATTTGATCGGGGTTGTTCTTGAATTCTTCAAATCCTTGCCTGTATACTTGTGAATCATTCTTGAATATTAAAAGGGCAAAGTAATCAGTGGCCCCCCTGACATCTTGTTTGACAGACATTTCTATTTTTATTTTTGAACCGGATTCCGAGATTGTAAAATGACCTAACGTTGAAAGAGAAGTAGGATTAGTTAGAGAAACAATTATAGTTTGAAGAGCATTTAAATCATTAAAAGAGACAGATGTATTTTTTTGTAATAAATCAATCCGTTCCGGTTTGAAAATTCCCGGATGAACTTCATTGTATTTCAGATATTCTCCTTCAATGACAGGCTTATTAGAACCTTCCTCCAAATATACAATTTTTTCGGTATAATCCGAAAGGATATGATTATCAGTCATTTTTTTCATTATATCACTATCAACACCATTCTGATTTTCAAACGGATAAACAAACTTTGTAGTTTGTTTCTTTCCATCGCTTCGAAACATACTTGTCGTTGATAAGAGTTTTTTTGAATTATACGTATAACTTACTTCTTGTTCTTGCAATTTTTGCCCGGTATCAGGATCATAATAAACTCCTTTTTTTACGATCGGGCGCAATAGAGAAGTGTAAATTCGACAAGATGTACCCTCAATATAAGTGCCTGCTCCCCAATTGTCCGGGCACATATATAAACAAATAGCCTGCATAGATCGAACATAATCCGCATTGTCGCTTTCGTAAGAAATCGTATCGGATCTTACTTTTTTACCGTTGGAGTTATAGTCTTCTTGGAGCATTAGTTGCCCTCGTTCATGTGCTTTAGAAGTGTATGGTTCATAAGGAGTCCTTGTTTCTTGAATGACGGCATCAGCCTGTTCATCCATATAGCCATTATCAAAATTGGTAAATTTATATCTTGTAAAAGAATTATCCGTTTGTTTTTCTATGACTTCTGTATACCCTATATGACTCCCTGATATATTTTGACAGGATGGTAATAGTGAATTAGAAGAGAATGCTGATTTTATCATTTTTGTATTATCACTATCCGTATCATAAGCAGTATAATCTGTATAATAATATTGAGCTTGTCCGCCTAAGATACCACTTGATTGGGAAGCTTGCGTTTTATTCTGTAGATAATCTGAAACATAATAGTAATCTTTTACAATTTCAGCATTACCATCGGGAGTGCTTGTAATTCGTCTTATCCTGACTCCTCCTGCTAATTGGTTGGAGGACTCTTCTTTCAGTGGTTCTTCCCACCGGTGTAAATTCAATTGTTTCTTGTAATAATGCGGTTCAAATTCAAATTCGGTATAACCTCCGGTCGGATAATTAATTTTCGTTAGCACTCCATATTTTGTGTAAGTGGGATGAGGATTTCTATACGAATAGTATGCTAAAGTATCATTGATAGGAGCGTTCGTGCCATTATAAAATCCCCAATGGTCGGATTGATTAGCCAAATAATCAGGCAATTGATCGATGTTGTTATATAAAAAAGAGTATGGCTGTTTTCCCGATTCTGTTACTCCATTCAATGTCAATCGCTGAGTGGATGAATGACTATAATCAAATGCGATGGTTTTTATAATTTCTGTTGGATTCTGAATAGTTATAGTATCTAACTGATACCATTGAAGCCTTGATAAATTATCAGGATAAACCGGTGTACTAGAAGTGCCTCTTAATATATGAAGAAAAGTATATGAAGAATTACCTTTATTCATCCATGCCCTGTGTGCAGCATCATATATGGATTGGTCATATCTTAACTCATTGGAAACGCTTTTTGCAAAAGAGATTCTGGTATTAGCCGTTGATATTTCCTTCAAATAAACAGGAGATATTATTCGTCCGTCATAATAGTTCCATATTGGAAGTATTTGATCTGCATGATTGTCACACACAGTTTTAACAACCTCTTTCGTCTTCGTTTTAACACCTAAACTCAGATTGACTGATATATACATTTGATTTATATATTCTTTTCTCTCATAAGTAAAATTGATTTCTTGATTTGTCGGCAATATTATTTTTGTTAAATACCAAGCGGTTGCTGTCCAATCCCAAAGCAAGCCAACAAGAGCGTCGGAAAAATCAATAGAATTAATATTTCCTCCAAATACATATTTTGTTCCATCTTCTGTTGTTATTGAAAAACCGCTAAAGCAAGGGAAAGAGTTATAAGAAGGAACAACGTAAGTAAGATTGTAATACAAAAAATAATTGGGTACTTTTAAAAAGGTACCATCAAATTCTACTTTTACAGGTTTATTGCATTGGACAGCCCACTCTCCTTTGTGGTTTAAATAGAATTTACCTGTATAGCCTGCAAAATTAAAGGAAAATTCATCCGGTGCTGTGTCTTTATTGAATTTTTCTGCAACTTTTGCTACACTCTTAAGATAAGAGTGTTGGTTCCAATTAGTGGTGTTGAGAATGCTTTGATCAAAATAATAACCTCTTATTCCTCCTCCATTAGGAATATTGTCGTCAGACTCATCAAGAGCATCACTTATCTGTCGAGTAATGACTCCTCCGGCAAATAAACTCCAGCCTAATCCAACCCAACCCGGATGTTGATCCACTCGTACCCCCGATGCATGGTAATTCAATGAAATGGGCAACGTAAAATTGCTGACCTTTATATCATACAAAGGAATGGAAATATCCGGCGTTCCGGTATAAAGTGAAACCGGAATCTCTCCATATAGACCTAAACTCGCGGCATTAGGGCTTAGCGCCGCATCAGGAGCTTCCGGTATTTGAGAATAAAGATTTGTTGTTTGAATCAACAGCAATAGTAGTAAAATTTTGTTCTTTCTCATACAATTATAAATTTAAAAGTGATTAATATGTGTTTTATCAAAGTCGGCTTTCAAGTCCCGGAAAAGCAATTTTTTAAAATAATAAAGCGTGGGACTAAACTTTATTCATTTCTGAGGTCTTCAACTACCCATACCTACAAATAAGTTTACCCACGCATCCCGCGTGAGCGTTTACTAATTTGTTCTTGTAGGTATTGAAATTGTTGAAGTTTCAGAAACAAGAATAAAGCAAAAACGCTTTTCTTAATATGTATGTCTTATGAAAATACTGTCTGTTTTGTAATAAAATTTTGTTTATTGTGCAAATATACAAGATTTTTTGATTATCCAATCTAAAAGGTTTGTTTTTATCTGTTGGTCAGGTATTTTTTCCGGTATTCATTTTCCCATTGTTAATACCAGCTTGCCGCCTTTCATTATATCTTCGTGAGAGAGTTGGTAAGATGGATGATTTTTGCCGTTCAAAGTGATACCCTGAATATAGATATGCTCCGGAGAATTGTTTGGGGCTTCTATCGTAAAGGTCTTGCCATTGTCTAAGTTAAACGTAATCGTATCGAAGACGGGGGAAGTGATTTCATACGCAGCCTCGCCCGGACACACCGGATGAATTCCTGCCGCCGCCAATACATACCAAGCCGACATCTGCCCCACATCTTCATTGCCGACTAATCCTTCCACACTGTTGTGATAAGCCTTTTCACAAATATGGCGTGTCCACTTTTGCGTAAGCCTTGGAGCATGTAAACGATTAAAGAGAAACGGAATGTGATGCACCGGCTCATTCGCATGGTTGTAGTACTGATTCCACAACAAATCTTCGGGCGCTTGTTCAAAGAAGTTCGTGAGGTCGGCTAAGGTTTTTTCTTCTCCACCCATCAGTTCCACCATTCCGGAAACATCGTGCGGCACAAACCAGCCTTGTTGATAGGGATTGGATTCGATGCAGCCATACCACTCGTGGGTGCGGGCATCGTCGGGCCATTCTTCCCAAGTTCCATCGGCATTTTTCGGACGAAACCATCCTTTCTCTTTGTCAAAGACTTCTTTATAGGCTTGCGCCCGTTTGGAAAAATAGTTGGCATCGGTTGTTTTGTTTAATGCTTCCGCTAAGACCGACATACACCAGTCGGTATAAGCGTATTCCAAGGTAGAAGAAATACTGTAATCAGGCGAAGGGGTATAACCCGAATCGCCATTGCCAAATTTCTTCGATGTATTAACAGCGTATTGATACGCCTTTTCCATATCATAATCCCGAATCCCTTTTACATAAGCATCGGCTAAAACAGAGAGAAAGGGATTGCCTATCATACAACCCGAATAGGCATTGAGGAACTCCCAGCGGTCGTAATAGCCCGTGCCGTTTTCTTCCGCCAGCGTGATAAAAGAGTTTATTTGGTCGTTGACTAATTCCGGATTGATAATCGTCTGCAAGGGAAACTGACTGCGAAATACATCCCAGCCGCTGAAGATCGTTCGTTTATGGAATTTGTCCGAAGTATGCGCTTTTTTATCGCCTCCCCAATATCGCCCGTCCACGTCCGAAAACATACGCGGATCAATCATGGTATGGTAGAGCGCCGTATAGAAAATCGTTTTTTGTTCTTCCGTGCCTCCTGTAACGGTTATTTTACTCAAAGCTTTATCCCAAAGACTACGTGCTTCCGCATGGATTTCATCAAACGAATGGTTGAGCATTTCTGCATTAAAATTCTTTTCGGCGCCTTCCATATCGACAAAAGAGATGCCCGTTTGGAGGGTAATGACTTCGTCTTTCCGGGTATCAAAACCGGCATAAAATATCGAATCGTGCGGTGTTGTAGAGACGGGGCATGCCCCGTCTCTACCTGTGGCGCCTATGATGAATGGGCGACTGAATTGTGCATAAAAATACACGGTATAATCGGGATTGCCTGCACCATGCCCCCAGCCTCCACCTTTGGGCGTACAAATCATATAACCCCTTATCGTACTGTCGTTCACTATTTGCAGGTATTGATAATCGGAAACGCCCCCTACCCTGCGGGCCAAATCAATCCGGATGCGCGATTGCTTATTTTCGGGAAAAGTAAACCGCAACATTCCACTATGAGGCGCCGCAGTTGCTTCCACCTTAATATGATAATCGGTCAGCCAAACAGAATAATAACCGGCTTGTGCTGTTTCTGTGGCCTTGTCATAATGCGGAAAACGAGTGTCTTCTCCTATTGTGGGAAGCACCAAGAAATTGCCCAAATCGCCATACCAGCCTACGCCGCTCATTTGCGTGAATGCAAAACCCTCGATAGTCGTATGTTCGTAGCTGTAACCCGAACCGTTGTCGCCACCGGTAATGGTATTCGGACTGACCTGTGTCATCCCGAAAGGCGTAGCCGCTCCGGGAAACGTTTTCCCTAAGCCGTGGTAAGAATGAGCGGTATTGGTACTCGCACCAATGAAAGGATTGACATAACCGGATAAATGTTGCCCTTGCAAAGCACAAGCACACAACAGGAATACCGGGAGGAGGAACTGTTTCATCTTTCAATCAAATGTTTAGCGGGAACTTTGTGTCCGAAAAGGCGAGGCCGGCAAACCCGCTCCGTTATACAAATTACACACGGGATTGTCTGCCCAGGCGTAACGAACCGCTACCGGAAATGTTACTTTGGGAGAAGACACGACGACTTCCTCCCCGTCAATCACTGCATCCGCCCAATAATATTGATGGTCGGGTCCGGCAATGGCAAAGCCGGTAAGCGGAGCATTGCCTTTGGTTTTTAATCCTTGATCGGCATGATTGAATTTTACGCGGATAGTATTCCCTAAAATCCGATGTGATTGATAGACAGGGCCGGAGAAAGCGATATTCGCTTTATATGTATTCGCCCGTGCAGCCAATGCCAAGCGCAAACCTACATCTTGCTTGTTCTTGGGATGAATGTCTTTGGCTTCACCAATATCAATCGTAACCGCCATACCCGTATTGTCTAAAGCCAAAGTCTGCAACTGTGCTTCCCGCAGCTCCGCCCACTCCGACTCTGCCGGTTGCGGTTTTTCATCCATGTAGTTCGCCAATTGCACAAAATAGAAAGCCAAATCCGGCCCGAATGACTTACGCCAATCCTGAATCATCAGTGGGAAAAGGGTTCTGTACTGTTCGGCACGGTCGGCATTAGATTCCCCTTGATACCAGATAGCGCCCTGCACCGCATAAGGGACAAGGGGATGAATCATCGCATTGTATAAGACAGTCGGACGATTGGGATTCCCATTTACCGCCACCGGCGCAGGTTCGAGTTGTTTCATATCCACCCCTGTTTGATACTTCCAAGCATCCGCTAAGTCGATTCGTCCTTGCGGCTGAGCGGCAAGGGCCAAGACCATCTGTTGCGGTTCGCCATGAAATCCGCCGCCACCACCGGTATCGGTAACACGAACAGTTATAATCGCTTTGCCTGCTTTAACTTGTTTGGCCGGTATTGTATAATTGCGGGCAAGACTGTAGCCTGTTGTTTCGCCAATCTTCACGCCATTAAAATAAGTGATGTCGTTGTCGTCAATCAATCCGAGGTTTAATTGCAGCTCTTTGCCTGCCCAAGCAGCAGGGATTTCTACGGTTTTCCGAAACCATACAATACCATCAAAATCAGCTAATCCTTTGCCTTCCCATTCGCCGGGGAGGGACATGGCCTGCCAATTCTTATCATCGAAACTGTTTTGCTCCCAATGATTCTTACTTCCTAAATCGGCGTTCAATACGGTTTCATTCCACTTTTTGAATTTCTGTTCATAAGCTGCTTGCGCCTCTTTTTCCGGGAGAGCTTGTATCGCCTTTACTTCTTCCTTAAAATCCGGCATCAGTTCCAACGATTCGCCGCTGGTCCAGGCTTCCGCAATCGTTCCACCCCACGAGGTATTAATCAATCCGACAGGCACATCCAGGTTTTGCCACAAATGGCGACCGAAGAAATACGCCACGGAAGAAAAACCGGCAATCGTAGCCGGTGAACAAACTTGCCAACCGGCATCTGTCCCTTTCAAATCATCCAACGGTTGGGTACTTGTTGCCTTATCGACCTGCAACAAACGTATTTGAGGGTAATTGGCGGCAGCAATTTCCTGTTCATAATTCTTTACTTTTCCCCAGCCGGCCAAAGGCATTTCCATATTCGACTGTCCGGAAGCTATCCACACTTCACCAATGAGTATATTGTTGAGTGTAATGGCTTTCCCATCGGAAATAGTAATCGAATAAGGATTGTTGCTTGCTGCAGGTGTCTGCACGTTCACTTTCCAGTTGCCGGCTTGGTCGGCGCGCACGGTATAGGTATGCTTATCCCAAGACGGAGTAATCGTGACCTCTTTGCCAGGCGTTGCTTTCCCCCAGACAGGAGCCTGGGTTTGCTGTTGCAAAACGAGATTGTCGGTAAAAACTTTAGGAAGCTCAATGCGAGCAAAAGACGAGAATGTTCCGGCAAGCAGGAACAAACATAGGATTGTGAGTTTACAAAATGTGTTTTTCATGTCTATATTTTCATTTTAAATTCCAATGTTCCTCCCTGCAAAATATCTTCGTGCGTGATATAGTTTTTTGTATAGGGCTTGCCATTCAATTTCACCGATTGAATATAAATTGCTTCCGGTGATTTTTTGGGTGCTAAAATAGTAAATATTTTCCCATTAGACAACTGTATCTCCGACTTTTCCAATAGCGGCGTACCGAAATCGTATCTTCCTCCGGTAGGATTGACGGGATAAAATCCCATTGCACTAAATACATACCAAGCGGACATTTCGCCGCAATCGTCATTGCCTGCATAACCCGAAGAACTCGTATTGTACAATTCGTTCAGGATTTGCGCTACATATTTTTGTGTTTTCTGAGGCTGTCCTACATAATTATACAGGTACGCTACATGATGGCTGGGTTCGTTGCCGTGGGCATATTGCCCGATAAAGCCCGAAGCATTGTCGTTCAATTCCGCATGGTAATCATTCGTGAAAAATTCATCCAATTTAGCGGTAAAGGCTTTTGCTCCACCGGTCAAGGCAATCAAATCGGGAATATTTTGCGGTACATACCAATAATATTGCCAGGCATTGCCTTCGGTGAACGGATTGCCGCCATTGGCTCCATACTTAAACGGATCGAAAGGTTCTATCCAGTTGCCTTTGTCGTCTTTAGACTGGAAAAAATGCGTTTGCGGATTATACAGGTTTTTATAATAAGCCGAGCGGGCGATGAAACGGTTGTAATCGTCTGTTTTGCCCAATTTTTGTGCCAGTTGCGCTACGCACCAATCATCGAAAGCCATTTCCAACGTAATGGAAACCGATTGCGTCTGAATATTTTCGGGCATATAACCGTATTTTTCCCAGACATCAAAAGGTGAATTCGGATGTTTGATTAAAGACGAATTTTTTACCGCTTCGTACGCCCAATCCACATCTATTCCCGGCGTATTTTTCAAAACCGCATCCACAACGACCGGGATAGCGTGGTTGCCAATCATACAATAATTTTCTTCTCCCCAAAGATGCCAAATGGGTAAATAGCCATACGATTGATAATGTGTGAGCATCGAATTGACAAAGTCGGCATTGCGTTTTGGTTGTAGCAACGTATAGATAGGATGCGCCGCCCGATAAGTGTCCCAAAGCGAAAAAGTGGAATAAACAGCATTCTTTGCGCTTACGTCCGACATCACATTCGGCTGGATAAAAGAATGATAGAGTGCCGTATAGAAAATTTCTTTCTGTTGCGCCGTACCCACGATTTGTATCTGACCCAATTCCTTTTCCCATCCGGCGTCCGCTTGAGCTACTGCTTGAGTAAAATCCCAACCGGGAAGTTCGGCTGCCAGGTTTAGCTTGGCATTTTCGGTGCTGGTGGTGGATAAACCTACTTTCACTAATACCGGATCGGGATTCTTTTTATCGAAAGTAAGTATCGCTTTCAAATTATTTCCATTGATAACCGGCGTATTTTCATACGCTGTATCCCCATTTTTCAAGACATAATTGGCAACCGGCTGATTGAATTTGGCATAAAAACAGACTTTGCGCAAAGGCGCCCAACCGGTAATGTAGCGATAGCCTTCGATGGTATAAGCATCAATTACCCGGATTTGCGCGATTTCGATGCGGGTTCCCCAATCGCCTTTTTTGCGTCCGTGATCTAAATCCAACAAAACCGTTTTTTCGGTTTTCCCAGGAAAAGTATATTTATGGAAACCTGCATGAGCAGTGGCGGTTACTTCCACATTAATATCTGTATCCAGCAGTCGTACTTGATAATAACCCGGATGCGCCGACTCCTCTTTATGAGAAAAAGACGAGCGAACAACGCCCGGCTGCCATAAAATATCGCAGAGTTCGGCTACACCCGTACCGCTGAGGTGGGTATGGGAGAATCCATAAATATGTGGATCATTGTAATTATAACCCGATGCGGCATCCCAATCGGGAGCGTTGCGCGTATCCGGACTGAGCTGTACCAAGCCGAAAGGAGCCGTAGCGCCCGGATAATTATTGCCCGAAAGGCCGCCATCAATGGCGCCGGTGCCGATAAAGGGATTGACATAACCGGTTACTTTGTTTTTTCCTGTTACCGGAAGTATCAGGAAAAATAATAGGATGCTTGCTAAATACTGTTTCATTTATTTATTTGATAAATTTTTCCATTAGATTCCGAATACAAAGGTGCTATAAATATCAACTAAAACAAAACCCATTTGAGGCAATAAATACAACATTTGTCGCTTTTGGAGCTTTAATTGCAAAATTGGTGTATTTTTTTAGCGCGCAGATAAAATACTCTATAATTGACACAAACTTCATAATATGTCTCTATATTAGTTGATACACGAGGCGTTTATCTACAAAAAACGTCTTTGCTCACACCTACATTCCCTCTACCTTTGCAGTATGAAAAAGGGAACAAAATGGTACTTGTTTTTAACGGTATTAATTAATAATAAACACAATAAACAATAAAAAAAATGAAAATTATGAAGACAAAAATACGCATAGGAGCAATCCTGTGTTTACTGATGGGAATGTTAGTGATGGAGCCGTCCCAAATCTTGGCGCAGTCAGGCACTACCCAAGGACAAGATTTTTGGGTCACTTTCGGTGGTAATAACATTGCCGGTGCAAGCGACCTGACTCTGCAGATAAAAATTGTTGCTTCAAAAGCAACAACGGTTACATTTACTTATACGGATGACGGTGAGACAAAAACGGAATCCATTGCAGCAGGCGGAGTTAATATATTCAACCCTACCAAAAGCAGAGTTTTTACAAACACATCGGGGACAACGTCCCAATCGTTGCATATTCATTCTACGGAAGCGGTGTCTGTTTACGCCATGAACCAATACTCAGGCTCATCAATAATAAGCACAGATGCAACCAATATATTGCCTGAAAACGCTTTGGGTAAAAATTATTATCACCTGTCTTATGCCCCATCGAGTAAAGATGGCTATACCGTAATTGCCACAAAAGACAACACTGTTGTATCTGAAAATGGTACGAAGAAAGCGACCTTAAATAAAGGAGGTGTCTATTCAAATTATGGCGCTGCCGATAAAACCGGCACACATATTACATCGAATAAACCCATCGCTTATTTTGTTACCAATAAAGCTGCCCAAGTTCCGTCCGGAGGAGATAATGTAAGTTGTTTGTTTCAACAACTGTACCCGGCAAATACTTGGGGTAAGACATTTTTTGTACCTGTTATACCCCGCGAGTCTGTACTTCGTGGAACACAACGAGTTAGAATTTTAGCTTCAGAGGATGGAACTACTATCACTCAAAGCGGTGGCATTCTTCAGCAAGTCACTGGCGGTCAAAATTCATTGTCGCCATTGAACGCAGGAGAATTTGTGGAATTGTTAGTCGACACGGAAAAGGGATGTTATATATCTTCAACTAAACCTGTAGCGGTTTGTTCCTATCATATATCACATACATCTACATATATTGCCTCTGCACAGCCTGACATGGCTTGGATTCCGCCTTTTGAACAGTCTGTAACAAGTACGAATGCAGTAGCATTTGAACTGAAAGAGACAACTGGAAACCATTATGCCATGATAGTAACTCCCACAGCTACTTGCAATAGCACCAAAATGGGAACAAATACATTGACAACCGGATGGACTGACGACAAGAGTGGTTATTCGTTCCGGAAGGAGGAATTAGGCAGCAATAGCGCTTCATCTATTTCCAACCCTTATGGCTTAGTGGTATTGGTGTACGGAGAGGGATCTGTTAATGGTAAATATGAAAGCTATTATTATCCGGCAAGTTCGGGAGCGGCTATTACAGTGCCTGAAACAAGCAAAACATATCTCCAAGTAAATCCAAATAAGATTCGCTGGTAGATTTTAAAATTAAAAATTAAAAAATAAATAAATAAAAGAACATTATGAACAAGAATTTTTTGAAAACAGCAATAGTAATGATCGTGTTAGCAGTAACCGGTCTGAATGTAAATGCACAAGTAACCATAGGTTCACTCAACGATCCTCTGAAAGGCGTTTTATTGGAACTGAAAACCAAAGACGCACAGAATCCCAATTTAGTAACAGACGATGCCAATGCGACTGTTGATGAAACCGGCGGCGGTTTGCTTTTCCCTCGTGTAAAATTAGTAAGCAAAAATACATTGGATCCGTTTATTAACAGTACAAATCCGGTAGAATGGACAAAAAATGCAAAGCTGACCCATGCCGGTATGGTGGTCTATAATATTAATAAAGACGAACAATTCGAGGTGGGACTTTACGTTTGGAACGGCGCCGAATGGACTCAACTACAAGACGGAAACTCAACTCCCAACAAGGAACGCTGGTTCCCTATGCCTGCTTTCAATATCGAATTGACACTGGGGAATAATACGGTGGATTTATATGCCGAATATGCCAAACAGTATGATTTTGCCAATAATACTGATTGGTTTGTAAGCAATAACAACAAATCCGCATCAGAACTTATCAGTCCAATCGGACATGTTTATGGGCAGGGGGAATTGGATTATGTGATCACCTATTACGACAAAACAGTGATGGACAATGTAGCTATAACGAATGGCATCCTGACATTCAATGCTAAAACCCTGGATTTGGATGCCCACTCTTATATAAATGTGATTGCAATAGTAAAATAGCTTCATTTTTTCTTTGCGCATTAACGAATTTTACAAATGAGAAATAATTTCTGGTACGATATGTTCTTGGAAACTCTGAATGAAAAGTTTCCAAAGAAATCACAACTGACGGAGGCGTTGATGGATTTATTGTCGCTCGAACGGGAAGCGATCTATCGCCGCCTGCGTAAAGATGTCTTATTCACGGTTTACGAAGTCGCGACTATCGCCCGTGCGTGGAATATCTCCCTCGATAGCCTTCTCAACACTTCCGAAGAAAATCCGGCATTCCAGTTGGAACTGTTAAGAAGCGTTAATCCTACGGATAACGACTTCCGGGTGATGAACAATTTCGTTGATTCTTTGCTTTCGTTAAAACAGGATCCGAATGCCGAATATATAGAAGCTTGCAATATCTTGCCCATGGTTTTGCTCTCGGGTTTTCCGCAATTAATCAAATTCTATACTTTTGCCTGGATGTATCGTTATGGCGGAGAAAATTCCTCCTGCTCTTTTACGCAGACGGTTCCTTCGGAAAAAGTGATGGAATGGGAACGCATTCATTACAAAAATCTGGTCAACATCCCCCATGTCCAATTTATTTGGGATGCCAAGATTTTTCAGTATCTGATCAATGAAATCAAGTACTATGCCTCCATTTATCTGATTACCCCGGAAGAGGAAGACTTGATTAAACAGGATATTCTTGCCTTTTTGGATTATATGGAAGAGGTGTCGAGAAAAGGTCATTTCCCGGAAACGAACAACAAGGTGAATTTATACATTTCAAAAACCAACATCGATACGGGTTATGCCTGTTATTGTTCGGATAAGATAAAAGCGAGTAAGATACGCACTTTTATTATGAACGTGACCGTCTCCAGAGATAGCAGGTTATTTAACGATCAGCGCAAATGGCTTCATTTGAAGAAGCGGGCCGCCATACAAATATCCGGCGCCGATGAGAAACAACGGATCGATTTTTTCCGGCAACAGCGGCAATTGGTCGATAGTTTGCCGGGGGCGTATCACAAAACTAAAGAGTTGGATTATATGATTATGTATTGATTTTTCAAATTAAATAGTATCTTTGTCCTGTCATGGAAAAAGATTTATGGTACGATTCTTTTTTGGAAATGCTGAATGAGCAGTTCCCCAAAAAATCACAGCTTATAGAGGCATTGATGGACTTGTTGTTGCTTGAACGGGAAGCCATTTATCGCCGCTTACGGAAAGATGTTTTATTCACCATTTACGAAGTCGCTACAATCGCTCGTGCATGGAATATCTCCCTCGATAATGTTATCAACAATATTCCCGGGGGAGATCCTGCATTCCGGTTGAAAATGTTGAGATGCGTTAATCCCACCGCTAAAGACTTAAAGATGATGAAAGACTTTGTTGATTCGTTGTCTTCTTTGAAGGACGATCCCAATGCAGAGTATATAGAAGTTTGCAATCTTTTGCCGCGGGCTTTGATGTCTCCTTATACCTACTTAGCCAAGTTCTATACGTTCACTTGGCAGTATCGTTATGGCGGAGAAAAAAATACGGCATCTTTCAGTAATACGATTCCCTCGGAAAAAATGAGGGAATTTGAGATCGCTCATTTCAATGCTATCATCAACATCCCCAACGTTCATAGTATTTGGGATGCTCAAATTTTTCAGTATTTAGTCAATGAAATCAACTATTTTGCTTCGATTTACCTGATTACTCCGGAAGAGGTTAACTTGATTAAACAGGATATTTACGCCTTTCTGGATTATATGGAAAATGTCTTGATACAGGGGCATTTTCCGGAAACGAACAACAAGATACATTTATATATTTCACGAATCAACATAGATACGGGGTATGCCTGTTATTACTCGGATAAGATAAAAGCAAGCAAGATACGCACCTTTGTTATGAACGTGACTGTCTCTAAAGATGTTAGGCTATTCAACAATCTGAGGACTTGGCTTCACTTGAAGAAGCGGGCGGCCATACAAATATCCGGTACGGATGAAAAACGCCGGATCGATTTTTTCAGGCAGCAAAGGCAATTAGTCGATTCTATTTAAATGTTTTTGCTCATTAAACTCCGAAACTTTGCCGGTCATCCCGGTGCATTTTCCGGTATTCTTTGGGAGTCATTCCTATCTCCTGTCGAAATGTTTTGGAGAAATGGAATTGATCATAAAATTGCAACCGGAAAGCGATTTCCTTTATTTTCATCTCTGAAAATTGCAAATAGGAACAAGCGCGTTGTATTTTCAGTTGATTGTAATAAGCCATGGGGCTGTAAGACGTTTTTTGTGAAAAAAGCGAATTAAACCGGGCTTCCGAATAACCTGCATGACTTGCAATGTCGTTAGAGGTGATTTTATTTTCCAAGTTGTCTTTCATGTACTGTATGCTTTTGTGCACCACATCCTGTTCTTTTG
>JAISKT010000064.1 GCA_031261295.1 Candidatus Symbiothrix sp.
GGGGTATTTTTCCCAATACTCGGCAAATCTTGATTTCTTTACATTCTTGTCCGGCTGGCTGGCTTTCGTTTTAGCCTTGGCTGGTTTTGTTTTTGTTGTTTCCATTTTGTTTTATATAATTATTTTTAAATACTGTGTTGCAAATATAAAAAGATTTTTCCAAAAAACACAAGGAAAATGTAAATTATTATTTAATGGGCTGAGTAGTCATAAAATGCGCTAATTTAATATTTGAAGTACGAGTAGTTACTTTTTAAATGGGGCAGGTAGAAAAATTAAGAATAAATTGTCTAAAGTATCTATTGCCTTTGATTTTTGCAAAATAGAACGTATCTTTGCCTTTGATTTATGATAAATAAATATCTGAAAAGAAATTAAGCGGCGCTCCCCTGCAGATACACAATTACAAATTTGAACAATGAACGGTCTGTTTATTCTCTCCATCATCCTCTGCTACTTTAGTATATTATTCCTGATATCCCACATCATCGGGAAAAAACACTCGGAAAATGCGGCTTTTTTCCTGGGAAACCGTAAATCGCCCTGGTATATCGTGGCTTTCGGCATGATCGGTTCTTCCCTGTCGGGCGTCACCTTTGTGTCGGTTCCGGGAATGGTGCGCAATTTTGATATGACGTATATGCAGATGGTGCTGGGATTCTTGTTGGGGTATGTAGTCATCGCTTTTGTGTTGTTGCCCTTGTATTATAAACTGAATGTCACCAGCATTTATACGTACCTCGACAACCGGATTGGGAAACGGGCCTATAAAACCGGCGCGGGATTTTTCCTGCTCTCCCGTACCATCGGGGCGGCCGCGCGGCTGTATGTGGCGGTTTTAATTCTTCAAACCTACGTCTTCGATGCCTGGAATGTACCGTTTGCCGTCACCGCAGCGGGATTCCTGTTGATGATTTGGTTATACACCCACAAAAGCGGTGTACGGGCCATTGTCTGGACGGATTTATTGCAAACGTTCTTTTTATTAACGGCCTTAGTCATTATTATCTGGCAGGTAGCCAAAGGATTGCATCTGGATTTTTCGGGAATCGTCACGTCCGTAAAAGAGAGTTCCCATTCCCGGATATTCGTTTTTGATGATTGGCATTCGCGGCAAAACTTCTTCAAACAATTCATCAGCGGCTGTTTTGTCACCATCGCCATGACGGGAATCGACCAGGAAATGATGCAAAAAAACCTCTCCTGCAAAAACCTCAAAGAAGCCCAAAAGAATGTTTGCACGTATAGCCTTTTCTTCCTTCCGGTCAATTTCCTTTTCCTGTGTCTGGGTATCTTATTGCTCAATTATGCTTCCATCAACGGCATTGCCTTACCGGCTTTGGGAGACGATATTTTACCGAGTCTGGTTTCCAACGGCGCTTTCGGCATTCCGGCCATTGTCTTTTTTACTATCGGCATCATTGCGGTCACTTTTGCGAGCGCCGACTCGGCCCTCACCGGCTTGACGACTTCCATCTGCGTGGATGTCCTGAATATATCCCGGTACAAGGAACCAAAAGCGCGGAAAATCCGCTTGAGCGTTCATTTGGGCATATCGCTGGCTTTTATTGCTATCATGTTGATTTTCAAAGCGATTAACAATACCAGCGTCATTGATGCCATTTATACGATTGCCTCTTACACCTACGGGCCGCTGCTGGGATTGTTCGCTTTCGGCATAATATTCAAAAGACCCACCAACGACAAAGCCGTGCCCTACATCTGTATCTTATCGCCTGTCCTCTGTTTCGTCCTCAATGAAATCTTAAAAACCACCGTGAATTATCAATTCGGTTATGAACTGTTGATTGTGAATGCTTTGTTTGTCGTAATCGGGTTGTACTTTGGGTGCAAAGGTGCAAGGTACAAGGGTGCACGATAAATGGCTTTCATTATCGTGTACCTTTGCACCGTGCATCGTGCACCCAAAATTTTTTTTTTCAAAACATCCGCAAGCCCAAATAAGTTATATTAGTGTATAATTTGCACTTGAAAAAATAACAACTATATGAAACTGATTTTCCGCTTCTTTTTCATTTGTTTTGCGTATATGTTACTCGCAGGACATGCTTCGTTTGTTGCCGCTCAGTCCTCCGGCGCGTCCGGTTTTTTGGATGCAATTGCCGACTCGTTAATGGATATAACCGATGATCCGGCGCGTCCGCACAAACCCGATTCTGCCCGCTGGCTCAACACCCGGCAAAAATTGGAAGAGAGCCGGCTCAACGAACAAAACCTCCAAATGGAGATTGAGCAATTGAAACTGCAGTCGTATGCCGCCGATTCTTTGAAATTGGCCCAACAAAAAGAAGTGGTCGATTCCCTCCGCGAGGTGACCACCGGCGTTCCGGTAGTTGTGGAAGAAGATACCTTATTTTATATTTACACCAACCGGGGCGGCTTGTCTCCCACGCAACGGTCGATTCAGATCAGCGAGATGATTACCCGGTTGGGAAAGGGAAACAACATCATTCCCGATTCCGTAGTCATTCTCCATGAAGACTTTACGACCGATGTCATGTACGGGAGCCAGGTCATTATTTCCCTTACGGACAAAGACGGCCTCTGGTTAGATATGTCGCGGGATGAGCTGGCCAAGCAAGACCGGCAAATTATTGTGGATACCTTAAAGATATTGCAAGACAAATACAGTTTGATGCGTTTAATCCGGAATATTTTTCTGTTTATCTTAGTGATAATCAGTCAATGCGCCCTGATTTGGTTGACCAATTTCTTATACAGGAAACTAAAAATAAAGATCGATTCGGTCAAAGAAAAATACCTGAAACCGATTTATATCAAGAACTACCAATTTCTCAGTATTAACCGGGAAGAGAACGTCATCTTTTTTATACTCAATATTTTACGGTATGTTCTTATTGTCATTCAGTTGATCATATCCATTCCTATCCTTTTCAGTATTTTCCCGCAGACGGAAAATTTGGCCATGCAAATCTTCTCCTACATCCTGACGCCTACAAAGAAGATTTTTTGGAGCATCGTGCATTACATCCCCAACTTGTTTGTAATAGCTATCATCTGGTTTATAATTCATTATGTAGTGAAAATGATTGGTTACCTGGAAAAGGAAATAGCCGCCGGCCGGTTGAAGATTAACGGATTTTATCCCGATTGGGCTAAACCGACTTACGGTATCATCCGTTTTTTGCTGTACGCTTTTATGGTGGCCCTGATTTATCCGTATTTACCGGGATCCGACTCAAGAGTGTTCCAGGGAATATCCGTCTTTGTCGGGTTGATTGTGTCTTTTGGTTCGAGTTCGGCCATCGGCAACCTGATTGCCGGGATGATCATCACGTATATGCGGCCATTCCAGATTGGCGACCGGATAAAAATTAACGATGTCATTGGCAATGTGCTGGAACGGACGCCCATTGTCACCCGTATCCGGACTTTGAAGAACGAAATTGTTACGATTCCCAATTCGACGATCATGAATTCTCAAACCACCAATCTAAGCGAATCGGCCCGGACTACCGGTCTGATCATCCATCTGGAAATTACTTGCGGCTACGAAACGCCCTGGAAAGACGTGCATCAATTATTGCTGGCAGCGGCCGAAAGCACGCAAAACGTGATGTCTGATCCGCACCCGTTTGTGCATGAGCAATCGTTCAATGATTTTGATGTGGCCTACGAAATCAATGCCTATATCAGCGACGCCAATCTGTTAACCCAGGTAACCAACGATTTACGGCAAAATATACAGGATAAATTCAAGGAAGCCGGCATCAGCATTTTGTCGCCGCATTATTACATTCAGAAAGGGGATAAACAATAAGGCTCGCGATTATGTTGACCTATCAAAAATAGTTATTTTTTGCTAATTAAATAATTGTTTAATAAGATTATTTTATTTTCAGGATTTCTTCGGAAGCAAGACCGGTTACCTTCACAATGTCATTTATAGACATATTTAAGTTAAGCATATTTTGGGCAATTTCATAATTCCGGGAAAAAATTCCTTGCTTGATTCCCTTTTTCTCTCCTTCAATGAGACCTTCTATCTTACCTTCTTGTTTTGCATAACTGGTAAAATTATACAAGTCTTCATATCTGAGTTCGCTGCTTCTATAGGCTTCCATATTTTCTCCTTTTAATCGTTTTACTTCTATTTCCTTAAAAAGTTCATCAAATATTT
>JAISKT010000097.1 GCA_031261295.1 Candidatus Symbiothrix sp.
GTTTTTCATGAAAGGCGCTAAATCAATGACTTCAAGCGTGGAAGTATTCAAAGCCGATGCAGCCATCAGCAATTGAGTGGTATCGGTACGCGACAAGCGGACTTGTTTCGGCCCTTTGATGAGGGTTTCCTCTTTAATCAAGAGTTTTCGGGTAAATTGCGGATATTCCTTTTGCAATCGTCCTCCGGCGGTGCCACTGGGATAATCAATATCGTCATACAGGATGACCTCTGTACCCTGTTTTTCTGAAAAGCGCAACATATCGCCGTAACGGTCGAAATATTCGTCGCTCAGGTAAGTCGGTTCGGTACGCGCATCGCCCCAACTCACGGGTAGTGGCGCGACGCCGCCAAATCCGGAAAGTTGTTTGGCATCTCTCAGTCGTTCTTCTATGCCGGAAGTAGTCATTTGCCCGTTGAGCCATAAAAGAGGCATGGGTTTGTACTGATTGTCCGGATTCTGAAATGCTTCCCTAAGCGCCTTGTCAGACTGTGAGCAAGACAATATGCTTCCACACAGAATGATGATTGCTAAAAATCGCATATTTGAGCGTTTTAAATGATGATTTTTCATGCGAGAAGGCCTGTCATTGCGGGCTTGACCCGCAATCCCCTTTTCATCCTTTTTGGCGTTTATTAAACATGTCTGTTTCATATATTGTTTCAATTTTGTAAGTTATTTAATATTAAATTCTAAACGGTATTTTCCACCTTCAATTGCAACCGTTGCGCCTTCTTTGGGTAAGGTTTTAGCATCCAATGTATATTCAGCAATTTTTTCGGGTAAGATAACATAAGCGGTACTGCCGGAAGGCACCGTCAAATCCATTGTCAAGATACTGTCGTTTAGCGTCCAATCTAACGCTACCTCACCGTAGGGCGTGTTTTTGCTGGTTTTTGCCCAAGTTACGCCGGTTGGTATTTGGGGGTCTATCCATATTTTCCGGTATCCCGCCTCGTTTTCGTCGGGACGGATTCCACCCACCGCTTGATAAAACCACGAACCGATGCCGTTGTAGCAGTTGTGAATCCGGCTGCGTTCGCCGTTCCAATGTTCCCAAGTAGAAGTTGCGCCGTTGTCAATCATATAAAGATAACCCGGGTAATCCCGCTTTTTCAGCATGGAATAAATCCAATCCGGCTGATGATTTTTTACCGCCCATTCTGTAATTACCGGAATACCTACCAAACCGCAGGCAATATGTCCTTTCCTGTTTTGTTCCGTTTCTACAAAAAGATTTTCGGTTACTTTCGGAAGCAACGACTTCGGCGTAACACCGGCAAGCATGGGGAAAACAAGGTCAATCTGCGAACCGGTGGCGTAAATACCTGTTTCCGTTGAGTAAAAATTTTCTTGCACCCTTAGCCGCCACTGTTTTGCAATTTCGGCATATTTGATTGCATCCGCCTCTTTGCCAAGCAATTTGGCAATTTTCTCCATCTTTTCGTAACATACGCAGATAAAGCTATTGTTTACCACATCAATAGATAGCGGATTGGTTTGGTCAACGCCTGTGGGGCATGCCCAATCGCCGAGATACCAACCCCGATAATTCGTTTCAGGCCACGGTTTCAACAGGCCATCGACGGAATATTTGTCCACATAGCCCAACCATTGTTGCATTTGCGGATAATAGCGTTCCAACAAGCGGCTGTCGTTGTAATTTACATACGTTCGCCATGATGCTGTGATAATGAAGCCGCACCAATAAGGACCTCCACCCGCAGAATACGGATTGGGCGCCGTGTGTGGCATTCCGCCGTCTTCGCGGATACAGTCGGCCCAAGCCTGCATCCAGTTGGCATACAGGGGCGACAGGTCGAACATGGTTTGTGCTGTTTCGGTAGAAGCATTGCCGTCGCCGCCATAACCCAAGCGTTCGATATGTGAACAGTCCACCAAATATCCGCCGAGGCTCAAGTTACGCAAAGCGTTTCGCACTATGTCGTGAATAGCATTCAAGTCGGCATCGGAACACTGAAAAGAAGATGTCTGCTCGTATCCCGTTTGTATCCGGCTTCCGGTAATAGCATCTGTTTTAGGTTGAATCTGCAAGTTGGATATAGTGATGTATTGAAAGGAATGATAATTAAACTTGCTGTAAAAGGTTTCATTTTTTTTGCCGGATGCTATATAAATGTCTTCGTGACCCATATTATTCAATTCGCCGTTTGCGCCGAAATGGTCGCCATACTTCAACCGGATTTTCTGACCTTTTTGCAGTGGTGGAAATTGAATGGTAGCCCAACCGGTTAGGGTGGTTCCCATATCCACCAAATAAGTGCTATCGTTTATTTTTTTGATGTTTTGCGCTTTGATGGTTTCCGTAATACGGTTACATTCGGTCATTTGCGGTGAAACGGCATGAGCCGGCACTTCTATTTTTGCAGCCGATATCCAATTCAGGCGGTCTAAGGATGGAGTCGTCATGTCGTCGGGCAACATAGATGCATCCATCCATTCTCCGCCGAAATGATGCGGTTTTCCATTGCCAAGCCCCGAATAAGCGCTTTCGACAGTTTTCCAATTTTCGTCTGTAAGCACGAGGGAACGCCATGTGCCTTGCTGCCAGGCATCCAAACGCGCCTTGACCAATGGACCTTCATATACCACGCCGGGCAAGCCGGGTACATACCAGCCTCGTCCGAGCCAAATCAGCAAATCGTTGCCTCCTTTGGTCAAGTAAGGCGTCACATCGTAGGTAAGATACAACGAGCGTTTGTTGAATTGCGACATGGCAGGCGCAAGTACCTGATCGCCCACTTTCACGCCATTTAAATATACTTCGTGATTGCCCAATGAATTGACATACAACAAAGCCCGGCCGTTTCCGTCCCAATCGAATTGTCGGCACATGAACGGACTTTGCGGGTTGCCTGCATCTTTCGGAAAACCGATATAAGCGGCTGCTTGAAGTTCCGCATCTGTCAAACTCGTACCGAAACAAGCAACAGAACTCCACGCCGACGGCTCATCGCCAGTTTTCCACACACGTACTTTCCAATAAACCAATGTGCGTTTATTTAATGGTTTACCTGCATAATTTACCATTACGGAAGTTTGCGACGCTACTTTGCCGGAATTCCACAAGTCGGCTTTGTTTTCTTGCAGCAATTTGCTGTCGGTAGCTGCCAACAACTGATAAGCAGTCTGTTTTTCACCTTTGGAAAATTGATTTTTCCAACTTAAACGGGGTAAATCGCTGTCAATACTTAAAGGGTCAATCAAGTTTTCACAGCGCAAATCATGTACGGAAGAGGGAGATGTACAAGCAGTACACGCAAAAATGCTCAAAAGGAACAGTGAAATATTTCGGAACATATCAAAAGGTATTAATAAAATTATTCGATAAGACAAAATTAGCTATTAATTTTTTAATTTAATACATTTGGATGTTTTTTTTTCTAATCAAACATTTTATTCAAAACTCGAACTGAAAATATAAATATCTGAATAACAAAATAATCACCAATATAGGCTAAATATATTTGGATTGAATAGAAAGTTTGCATATATTTGCGATGACTATTATACCCTATTAATTACATACAAATGAGAAATATCAATACTAAAAAGTACATTCGTGGCTTTATTCTTTTAATAATTTGTCTGCACTTGTTTCCGGCAATTAATGCCGTTTCGGAGCGGACAGAACGGAAAACTTTGTCCGTGATGAATGGTTGGAATTTGTGGCATGACAGGTCTGCCACTTGGGAAAATGACAAGTTATACTTACCGGAGGAAGTGAATATAAATGCTTTAGCGTTAAATGCACCCGGACCGACAGGTGGATGGAAAACATTAGATAAGCTTCCAACAGGTGGCTTTACGGTTAATTTACCGGCAATCGTGGAAGAATATTTCACACCGGAAGGCAAAATAAAAACGACACTTCCCGGTGTTTACTGGTTTTGGAAAGATTTGAATATTCCTGCGAACTGGAAAGACAAAGTCATTCGACTGAATATCGAAAGTTCCCGACTGCGCATTGAAGTTTTTGCCAATACCCAACTTGTCGGTTACGATATTGTCGGCGATATTCCTTACAGTTGCGACCTGACAAACGCCCTGATATGTGGCAAACGCAACCGAATCGCCATCCGCGTGACAAATCCGGGCGGCAA
>JAISKT010000209.1 GCA_031261295.1 Candidatus Symbiothrix sp.
ATGAGACATTGCCCGAAATTTTGATGGCAGCTGAATTTGATGATGGTTCTACGCAAGGTCGTTACGGTAATCGTAACTTCTTTTACTGGAATTGCCAGTTTCACAACGGCGCTTTAGCCGCCTCTTGGATTAAACGTGGACAATGGATAGGACATAACTATCAACGTTGCCGTCCTTCGGAATACAATATTCTTGCTTACGACAAAGTAAATGATTCCCGTTTCTGGAAATCAACACGTACTATTTACAATGCAAATCAGACAGGTAATGTGGTAAATAAGAATACAGGTACAAATTATGATATCGCAATTGGCGACCCTGTTATCGTATTTATTCCCAACGGCTCTGTATCCGAAGATGGTAGCAGTATTACCTACCACTGGGATACGGCATGGGATACCAAACACTTGGCGCTTGTCGGCGAGTCGGATTTTGAATTTGACGGTAAAGTGGTTCCCAATGCTGTTGTTCATTACAACAAAAATGCCGATGGTAAGTGGAGAATGCAAAATACCTCAACCGATGCAAAAATTGCAGTTCCCAAAAATGCTTACGTAGGTCTTTCTAAATTTGAAGATGGTACCCGCACGGCAGAAGGTGGCAACAGTTACCGCGACGGCGTTCTTGCTCGCGTAGCAGAAACCTATCTTATCAAAGCGGAAGCGCTCGTGCGTCAGGGTAAATATTCAGATGCCCTTGCTCCTATCAATGCAGTACGTCAACGCGCTCAGTACAAGGCGAATGAAGAACGCTCTCGTCATCAGGATGGTCAGGAAGCTTTCGAGAAAACATCCATGTTCTCGCAAAACTCAAGTAATGTCCCTAACAGCACATGGTATAAAGCGTATAGCAAGAAAAATACGTATGTTATTTCAACGGGTGTGAGCGACTTTTCTAACGCTACCAGCCTCGCTGTGAGCACAACCGGCAAACTTCCCAAGGAAGACGAATACATCTTGAAACAGCTGAATTGCTCCGGCGATTACGACCGCATGCTGAATTTCATCATGAATGAACGCACTCGTGAATTGAATGGCGAGTTCCAACGTTGGGAAGATCTGTCCCGCACAAAATTGCTTATTCGCCGCACGATGGTTTTCAATACGGAAACAGCAGCAGCAGGTTTCCTAAAAGAATATCATTTACTGCGTCCGATTCCGCAATCGTTTATTGACGGTTTGGTAAATGACGATGGTTCCGCCTTGACGGATGCGCAAAAGAATGCGCTTCAGAACCCCGGATATTAAGAGTAGTTTTTTCAGATATAGGTTTTTAGAGAGGAACAGGGCCGCCTGATTGGGCTGCCCTGTTCTTTTTCTGACAAAAAATAATCGACCAAAATAATTTATAAAATAAAAATAAAAATTGTGAAATTATAAAATTTTTCTAACTTTGTGTTTTTAAGTAGTATAAACAACAGATATGAGAATAATAGTAGTGTTTTCTCTGTTATTGGTGACTTGTTCTCTTTATTCGCAACCCTGGGTGGCGGATCAGGGGGACGGTACGTATAAAAACCCGATTCTTTTTGCCGATTATTCCGATCCGGATGTTATCCGTGTGGGAGCCGATTACTGGCTGGTTGCGTCCTCTTTTAACGCAATGCCGGGGATACCGTTGCTGCATTCTAAAGATTTGGTTAACTGGCGCATTGTCAATCATATTTACGATGCCTTGCCTTTAGAAAAATACCAAAAGCCCGTTTATGGAGAAGGTTCCTGGGCGCCTGCCATCCGTTACCATGAAGGAATGTTTTATGTCTATTTTTGTACGCCTTATGATGGACTTTTTGTAGCCCGGGCAACCGACCCGCTCGGCAAATGGAACATCCGGCAGATACTGCAAGTAGAGAAATGGGAAGACCCTTGTCCCTTTTGGGATGAAGACGGACAGGCTTATTTGGTGCACAGCATTCATCGGGGAGGGCCTGCCGTTTTGCATAAAATGTCTCCGGATGGATTGCAATTATTGGATAATGGAAGGGTTGTTTATCATGATACCAAAGCCAATCCCGTTTTGGAAGGACTTAAAATGGATAAACGTAAGGGTTGGTACTATATTTTCGCTCCGGCGGGAGGCGTAGAAACCGGATGGCAAACCGTTTTACGGTCTAAAAATATATACGGCCCTTACGAAGCGCGAAAAGTGCTGGATGCCGGAAACGGTATCAACGGCCCGCATCAGGGAGGTTTGGTAGATACGCAAACCGGCGAATGGTGGTTTATTCACTTCCAATCGCGGGGCGCTTACGGACGAATTTTACATCTGCAACCGGCTGTTTGGACAAAAGACGATTGGATCGTGATTGGCGAAGACCCGGATAGAGATGGTTGTGGTATTCCGGTATTGACACACCCAAAACCGAACGTAGGAAAAACCTATCCCATTCAAATTCCCCAAACTACGGATGAGTTTGATACCGGAAAATTGGGTTTGCAATGGCAATGGAATGCGATAGAGAATCCGGCATGGTATTCGCTGAGTGCAAAGCCGGGATTTATGCGTCTCTTTGCCGAAACTTGTCCGACTGAAAAAGGCAATCTGTATTTTGCCGGTAATCTGTTGCTTCAAAAACTGTCGGCTCCCGCATTTACCGCCACTACCCGCATAGAAGCTCATTTCACCGATGTGGGAGAACGTGCCGGAGCGATTGTCATGGGAAATGCCTATACTTATATTGCTCTGATTAAAGGGGAAGAAGGCAACCGGATTGCCGTAGTAACCGGTCGCAATGACCGTATGCCGGTGGCGCCGGAAGAAGTGGCGACATCCCTTGTGAATACCGATACAGTCTGGTTAAAAATACATATATACGATGATTTGCAATGCAGTTTTTCTTATAGTACCAACGGAGCGAATTTTATCCCCTTGGGAGATCGCTATCCGGTTACTCCGGGTACGTGGATAGGTGGCAGAGTCGGAATCTTCTCTTCTTCGCCTAATATTGTTCCGGGCAAAGGCTATGCCGATTTCGATTATTTCAGATTTAATATTGACAGGGAAGCATTGGTAAAACGGAACAATGTTAATATAGAAACTTTGGATACTTTGGGTTCACTTTCGGTCGGCAATGGTTCTTTTGCTTTTACGGTTGATGCAACCGGTTTACAAACTTTTCCGGAAAAGTACAGCAAGGGCGTTCCGTTAGGCGCTTTTTCCGAATGGGGCTGGCATTCTTTTCCGAATCCCGAAAACTTGAGACCCGAAGAAAGTTGGCAAAATTACGATTTTCATGGACACCCCGAACTGTATGCCGTACAGATTCCGTCTCCGGGTCGCGGTCACGAAGCAAGCGAATGGTACCGTATCAATCCGCACCGCATGCACTTGGGCGCTATCGGATTGGAGTTGACGGATACAATCAGCGATATTTCGCAAACATTGAATCTATGGAACGGTGAAATTGTATCAAAATTTACGTATCAAAAGAATGCCGTTTCGGTAAAAACGGTGAGCGATACCGCTAAAAGTCAAATCTCCACTTTTGTTGCTTCTCCGCTTTTGGCGACCGGAAAAATCAAACTCAACATCCGTTTTGCTTATCCGTCCGGCGCTCATACCGATGACGGGTGCGATTGGAACAGCGCCGGTAAACATTCGTCCGAAATCATTGAACAAGGAGCGGATTTTGCTATCATCCAACGTCGATTGGATGAAACCACTTATTTTGTAAAAATACAATGGAACAGTCCGGCACGC
>JAISKT010000212.1 GCA_031261295.1 Candidatus Symbiothrix sp.
TCCGAATGCAACATCTCCGATGTTGTGGGTGGACATTGTGGTTCATTTGTATCTACAATAATGCAATCGCTCCGCGATTAGATGCGTTAAATTAGTATTTACAGTACCTGAATAGTTACATACTACGTAAATGGCAAGAGGCTAATAGATTTCCAAGCAACTTCGTTCGGACATATCCAAAAATGCCAATATATGTTGATAGTGAATAATTATTTGTTCAGCAATTTCTGATGTGCTAAGATTTCCGGTTCTTAACCATATAATCTTTGGTGGACAACCTTTCCTACTGTTCGTACTTGTTGACTTCCGGCAAATGCTTCCGGCAAACGATTAAGGATACGATACGATATATTTTGGTCAAAAAGTAGTTTCATTTCAAGCATGTTGCAATTTATGTTCCCTTTCAGCAGCAAATGTGAGACAAGCTAAAATATCTCTTTCGGTTATTTCAGGAAAAACCAATTTTCGGCCCGTTTATTTTGAATGAATTTAAACAAAGCCTTTCCATTTATTTTTCCCGCCATTTTTTTTTGGTTTGTATTTATCTTATATTTATCTTTGCCTTATATTAACTTAAATAAAATAGAAAAATGGCTTATGTAATTACAGATGATTGTATTGCTTGTGGAACTTGTATCGATGAGTGCCCGGTAGGAGCTATCTCCGAAGGCGACATCTACAAAATTGATCCGGAAACCTGTACCGATTGCGGTACTTGCGCAGATGCGTGTCCTTCCGAAGCAATTATCCCGGGCTGATCTTAAAAACACAGATGACACGAATAAAACGGATTTATACGGGATGATAGAAATTAATCTCTGTGTAAATCTGTTTTATTCGTTTTATACGTGTTCTATATTTTTTGAGATAATACATAAATAAATTTCTATTTTAGCGTGTTTTTTCAAATGAATTGCTTAATTTTGTCTCCTCAATAAGAAAACATAGCAATTCAAGCAAATGTCTGCATCCAAAAAGATAAAAACAGCACTGATATCCGTATTCCATAAAGAGGGCTTAGACGGGATTTTGACCAAGTTACACGAACAAGGCGTTGAGTTTTACTCAACCGGCGGCACTCAATCGTTTATTGAGTCGCTGGGAATGTCGTGTCATTCGGTCGAAAGTCTGACCGGTTATCCTTCTATCCTGGGAGGACGGGTCAAAACCTTGCATCCCAAAGTGTTTGGCGGTATTTTGAACCGGCGGGACCATACCGGCGACCAAGCGCAAATTCAAGAATACAACATACCGGAGATCGATTTGGTGATTGTGGATCTCTATCCGTTCCACGAAACAGTGGCTTCCGGAGCTTCGGAAGAAGAGATTATCGAAAAAATCGACATCGGCGGTATTTCGCTTATCCGGGCGGCGGCCAAAAATTTCAACGATGTGGTAATCGTGGCTTCCAAAAACCAATATGCCGCATTGGACAGATTGCTTTCGGAACAAGGTGGGGTTTCTACGTTGGAAGACCGGAAATGGTTTGCTAAAGAAGCGTTCGCCGTTTCTTCGGGATACGATACGGCTATTTTCAATTATTTTGATCATAACGAAGGAACCTATTTCCGTCAGGCTCACGATAATGCTAAAGTACTTCGTTACGGGGAAAACCCGCACCAGAAAGGGATTTTCTACGGCGATTTCAATGCCGTGTTTGACCAATTGCAGGGGAAAGAAATTTCCTACAATAACTTGTTGGACATCAACGCGGCTACCGATTTGATTGCGGAATTCGACGAATTGACATTTGCTGTCCTGAAACACAATAATGCCTGCGGCATCGCTTCCCGTTCGACAGTGAAAGAGGCCTGGGAGGCCGCATTGGCCGGCGATCCGGTTTCGGCATTTGGCGGCGTGCTGATTTGCAACGCCCCGATAGATCCGGCTGCTGCAGAAGAAATTACGAAGATTTTCTTTGAAGTGATTATTGCTCCGGCTTATGATCCAGCAGCATTGGAAATTCTGGAGCAAAAGAAAAACCGGATAATCCTGATTCAAAAACAAAATCCGGAAGCGCCGTATCAATTCCGTTCGTTGTTGACCGGCGCGTTGGCACAGGACAAAAATTTAAGTATTCAAACGGAAACCGATTTGAAGACGGTAACCGGCAAAGCGCCGACAAACAAGGAAATTGAAGATTTGTTATTTGCCAATAAGTTGGTGAAAAATACAAAATCGAATGCGATTATATTAGCGAAAGACAAACAACTTTGCGCTGGTGGGGTAGGGCAGACGTCCCGCGTGGATGCATTGAAACAAGCCATTGAAAAGGCAAAGTCGTTTGGTTTTAACCTGGAAGGGGCTGTGATGGCTTCCGATGCTTTTTTCCCTTTTCCCGATTGTGTGGAAATTGCACACGATGCGGGAATTACGGCGGTGATTCAGCCCGGAGGTTCCATCAAGGATAATTTATCAATAGAATACTGTAACAACAATAATATGGCAATGGTCATGACGGGCGTCCGTCACTTTAAACACTAATTATACAATGGGATTATTTTCATTCACACAAGAAATAGCAATGGACTTGGGGACTGCAAATACCATTATTATCCAAAATGGTAAAATCGTAGTCGATGAACCGTCCGTAGTAGCGCTGGATAACCGTACCGACAAGCTTTTGGCGATTGGATCGGCCGCCCAGCAAATGCATGGGAAAACACACAGTAATATCAAGACTATCCGCCCGTTGCGCGATGGTGTGATTGCTGATTTCTATGCTGCAGAACAAATGATCAGGGGAATGATCAAGATGATCAACAACAAAAACCGTCTTTTCTCTCCTTCTCTGCGCATCGTAGTCTGTATTCCTTCGGGAAGTACGGAAGTGGAAATCCGCGCCGTTCGGGACTCTGCCGAACATGCCGGCGGTCGCGATGTGTATATGATTTACGAACCGATGGCAGCCGCTATTGGTATTGGTTTGGACGTGGAAGCGCCGGAAGGAAATATGATTGTGGATATAGGCGGCGGTACGACCGAAATTGCGATTATCTCGCTGGGCGGTATTGTTTCCAATAAATCCATCCGTATTGCCGGTGATGACTTGACGGCCGACATCCTGGAATATATGGGACGCCAACACAATATGAAAGTGGGCGAACGGACGGCCGAATTGATTAAGATCAATGTCGGATCGGCCTTGGTCAACCTCGAAGATCCCCCCGAAGATTATGTCGTTTTTGGTCCGAACCGTATGACGGCCTTGCCGATGGAAGTTCCGGTATCGTACCAGGAAATCGCCCATTGTTTGGACAAATCGGTTTCCAAGATTGAAATGGCTGTTTTGAGCGCATTGGAAAATACGCCTCCCGAATTGTACGCCGATATTGTCCGCAACGGAATTTATCTGGCCGGCGGCGGCGCCCTCTTAAAAGGCTTGGACAAACGCCTGCAAGACAAAATCAATATCCCTTTCCACATCGCGGAAGACCCCTTGCACGCAGTGGCCAAAGGCACAGGTATCGCATTGAAGAACATTAATAAATTCAAATTCCTGATAAGATAAATTGAAAAATTTATTCAATTTCATTATTAAAAATATTCATTGGCTGCTTTTCCTGCTATTGGTTTCCGGTTCTGTTTTCCTGATTGTCAAAAACAATCAATTCCAACGGAGTAAATTTTTAGCGGTGGCTCAGGAAGTCACAGGAACGGTTTATTCGGTAACGAACGGTTATCAGGCGTATATGAACCTGAACAGTACCAATACCGATTTGCTGAATAAAATAGCGGAGTTGGAAACCGATGTGTACCGGTACCGCAAAACCATCGAACAGTTGACTGATTCGGGACGGACTGCCGGTTTTGAAATTGATTCTTTAAATAAAGCGCTCATTTACCGGTTTACGCTGGCCCGGGTGATTAATAATAATGTGTCCGGCCTGGAAAATTATATCACGCTTGACAAGGGTTCGGAAGATGGAGTAGAGCCGGATATGGGAGCTTTGTCTGCAAACGGGGTTGTGGGTGTGGTCATTCATACCTCGCTGCATTGTTCAGTCGTTATCCCGATATTAAATCCTAAATTCAAATTGAGTTGCAAGGTCAAGAACAACAACTATTCCGGCCCATTGGTATGGAACGGGAAAGATGCGCGTTATGCCAACTTGACGGAACTTCCCCGCCACGTGGATTTTGAAATAGGGGATACGGTGGTGACCAGCGGTTATTCGACCATATTTCCCGAAGGGCTTCCGGTAGGAACCATTGAGGACTCGCAGAAACAAAAAGACGACAATTACACTTCCCTTAAAATAAAGTTATTTACAAACTTTAATACGCTGAGTGAAGTAATAATTGTGCGGAACAGTTACCAGAAAGAACAAAAAGAATTGGAAGAAACGATTCTAAATCCGCAACCGGTTAGTCAAAAACATACATAAATGTCAAATTCAGGGATAAGGCAAATCGTATTATTTTTCTTGCTCGTTTTCTTGCAAGTATGGCTATTCAATAAGATTCATCTTTTCGGATACGCCACCCCGTTGCTTTATGTCTATTTTATTATCAAACTGCCGGGCGAAATGAACCGGAACCTCGTGCTGATCCTTTCCGCTTTGATGGGTTTGTGCGTGGATGTATTCGATTATACTTTGGGATTAAATATGCTGGCCTGCGTTTTGGTCGGTTTCATGCGGTATTATTTCCTGAAACTATTTGCCCCGAGGGATATTTTTGAATCGTATATTCCTTCTTTCACCACTTTTGGGCAAGCCTTATTTTTACGTTACGCCGGGTTGACCACCTTATTATTCCTGATAATCCTGTTTTTTACGGAATCCTTGTCATTATTTGATCCATTGACCTTATTTTTTCGCATTACGGGTAGTTTTATTCTTACAATGTTTCTTATCTTTGTGTTTGAAAGCATAAATTTTGGCGTATCCAATAAAAAGTGAGTACAAATAATATCAACACAAATTCACGCAGGTCGTTTCTGGTTACATTTATCTGCATCGTTGTCGTAATCTATATTATACAATTATTTAGATTACAAGTACTTAATTCCGATTATAAAGACTGGGCCGACAGCAACGCCTTTTTAAATCGAACGCAATATCCTTCCCGGGGTGTTATGTACGACCGTAACGGAAATTTACTGGTATATAACCAACCGGCTTACGATGTAATGGTGGTGATGCGGGAAACCCGGGCGTTTGATACCTTGGCTTTTTGTAAAGCCGTTAACATCCGGATAGAAGATTTCCGGAAAAAATCAGCGAGTATCAAAGATCCCAAACTGAATCCCGGCTATTCCTCTTACACTCCGCAAACGTTTATTACACAATTGGGAAACAAAGAATACGGCATTCTCCAGGAATCCATTTACAAGTTTCCGGGCTTTTATATTCAGAACCGTACCGTCCGGGAATACGGCTATCCCAATGCAGCGCATGTCTTGGGGTATATCGCCGAAGCGGACAAAGACAATATTGCCGAGGATCCTTACTACAAACGGGGCGACTACATCGGGAAAACCGGCGTGGAGCGTTCGTATGAGAAATATTTGCGGGGCGAAAAAGGCATTGAAATCCTTCTGCGGGATGCTCACGGCCGTATCAAAGGAAAATATGAAGACGGTATTTATGACCGGACTCCGCTTTCGGGCAAAGATTTGACGCTTGCTATTGATATTGATTTACAGGCGTATGGCGAAGAATTGATGCGTAATAAATTGGGTACCATCATTATGATTGAACCCAAAACGGGCGAAATCCTGTGCATGGTTTCTTCCCCGACCTACGATCCGTCCAGTTTGGTGGGCCGGCAATTCGGCAATGCCTTCCTCGAATTGGCGCGGGATCCTTACACTCCCTTGATAAACCGGGCATTGAACGGGACTTATCCGCCGGGATCTACTTTTAAGACTGCCCAGGGATTGACTTTTTTACAGGAAAATATTATTCAACCCTCGACCGCTTATTCTTGTGCGCATGGTTGGCCTGCGGGCAACGGGCATCCGGCTTGTCACGGACATGCCTCTCCGTTGGCGTTGGTTTCGGCCGTCGGCACCAGTTGCAATTCCTATTTTTGTTGGGGATTGAAAGCGATGCTGGAAAATAAAAAATACGGTTCCATTCAAGTGGCTATGGATAAATGGCGGGATCACATGGTATCGCAGGGTTTCGGTTATCCTTTGGGTGTGGATTTACCCGGTGAAAAAAGGGGAATGATTCCCAACAGTACCTACTACGATAAAGTGTATAAAGGCCGTTGGAATCCGTTTACGGTTATTTCCATTGCCATCGGACAGGGAGAAGTATCGCTTTCGCCCATTCAGATATGTAATTTATCGGCCACCATCGCCAACCGCGGTTATTTTTATACGCCCCATGTAGTGAAAAAAATAAAAGATACGCCGTTGGACAGTATTTATACCTATCCCCGCAAGACCGGAATATCTTCTGAAAATTATGAGCCGATTGCGGAAGGAATGCGTTTGGCTGTCACTTCGGGCACTTGCCGGGGAGCCAATCTTCCGGATATTGCCGTCTGCGGCAAAACGGGTACAGCCCAAAACAGCGGGAAAGACCACTCCATTTTTATGGGATTTGCCCCTTTTGAAGATCCGAAAGTCGCGATTGTGGTGTTTGTGGAAAATGGCGGTTTCGGAGCCACGTATGCTGTGCCGACCGGAAGACTGATGATTGAAAAATATCTGAACAGGGAGATTCCCGAACGGGACAAATGGATTGAAAATAATTTGAAAAATACAACGATCTTACGAAGTGTCATACAGAAAAATTAATATATGGGATACGCTTGATTGGTGGTCGGTAGCGATTTACCTGATATTAGTCATTGCCGGATGGTTCAGCATTTATGCCGCCACTTACGATTACGATCATACGAGTATGGTCGATTTATCGGGACGTGCAGGCATGCAGATGATCTGGATCCTTTCGTCCCTGCTGATTGGTTTTTCATTGTTGATGATCGAAAGCGACTGGTACGATGTCTTTGCCTTTTGGATTTATGTCATTGTCATGCTCCTGCTGATCGTCACCATATTTATCGCGCCGGACATCAAAGGTTCCCGTTCCTGGTTGGTACTGGGGCCGGTACGGATTCAACCGGCGGAATTTGCCAAGTTTGCGACGGCCCTGGCAGTAGCCAAAGTGATGAGCGTATATAAATTTGAATTGCTGAACCTGCGGAGTATGGCTTCCCTGCTGGGATTGATATTTCTTCCCGCTTTGTTGATTATTTTGCAAAAAGAAACCGGTTCGGCCTTGGTGTTTCTGGCCTTCTTTTTGGTTTTGTACCGGGAAGGAATGCCGGGCGCTATCTTGTTTTCGGGCTTCATTGCCGTTTTGTTTTTCGTATTGGAAATCCGTTTTGCCACCGATGTGTGGGACCGTACGCCGGTGGGAGAATTTCTTGTACTTGTTGTGATCATTCTTTCCATGACAGGCTTATTGTATAATTATGTAAAAGGCCGGCGCAATGTAAAATATTTGCTTTATGGGGTAATAGGCGTAAGTTTTGTTTCCTGTATTGCTTATCAGTTTATCCCGTTTAATATGTGCTGGGCTGCTTTGGCTTTGATTGCAGGCATTACCCTTTTCCTGTTGTACCTGTTTATAAAATACCGTGCTTTTCATTACCTGTGGATCGTTGTGTTTGCTGTCTGCTCCTTAGGCTTTTTGTATTCGGTAGATTATGTTTTTGATGAAGTATTGGAACCGCACCAGCAGACGCGGATACAGGTGGCTTTGGGTGTAATAGACGATCCGAGCGGCGCCGGATACAATGTCAACCAATCCAAAATTGCGATAGGATCGGGCGGAATCCTCGGCAAAGGGTATCTGAATGGAACGCAAACCAAACTGAAGTACGTGCCCGAACAGGACACCGATTTTATTTTCTGTACGATTGGCGAAGAAAAAGGGTTTATCGGCGCTTCGGTGGTGATGCTCTTATTTTTAATACTCATCTTGCGGTTGATATTCATGGCGGAACGGCAACGCGCCACTTTTCATCGCGTGTATGGCTACTGTGTTGCCGGCATCCTGTTTTTTCACTTGGCCGTCAATATCGGGATGGTGATCGGGATTACTCCGGTGATTGGTATTCCGCTGCCTTTCTTTAGCTATGGAGGATCTTCCTTGTGGGCGTTTACGATCCTGTTGTTTATTTTCTTGCGCTTGGATGCCTCCCGAAGCGACCGGCTGTAATTGTTTTACAGGAGTCAGGTCGGGCTTGACCCGCCATCTCATGATATCAAAAATTAAATAATAGAGATTGACGGTTGTCAGGAGATGTCTCCCTCCGGTCGACATGACGGCGCATGTTTTTTAGGGAGAGGAGGATTTTGGGCGGCAAAGCCGCCCAAAATCCTCCTCTTGCTCCTCTCGATTGGTGACGTCATGTCGACTAAGCGAGCTTGCGAGCGCACGGAGACATCTGCTGATAATTCGATTTAATAGAGAAAGGATTGCGTTTCATATTCGTTTGTTCTTGCAAACCTTAGAAACGCAACCCTACCTTTTCTTCTGCAACCAAAGGTGTCTTGGCTCAACCCTCCATAGATGCAAAGTATAAGCCCCCCGTAAGGCCTTTGATATTTCAAAAGCCTTACGGGGGTAAGGTTCTATATGTTACATAAACTCGACATCTACATGCGCTTCACGCACCGGACGTAGAAGTACGGCGCATCTTTCCAGTAATTGTATCTACCACTGTTCGAAAAATCGAAATGATAGGCGTACGTGCCGGTCGTCCACTCGGTGCTGCTCCAGTAGTAGGTTGCGAGCAATGGTTCTGCGGTGTTCTCCACATAGTCCGGCTCAATCAAGTTGTCAAAATCTACGGCCGTGTCATCCGTACCACCTAATGCGTTATATATTTGCAGCAGCTCGCGTAAGTTTGGCAGGTACCATCCATCGGTAGCAACGCCATTTGCTGCGGTACCATCAGCACATTTATTAACGGCATCGGCCCAAGACCATGCACCATATTGGGAATCGTGATTTATATAATTGAGTTTGTAAACACACAAGTCCTGATTGGCAGCGGTAAAATAAGTGTCCAATGCAGTACTGGAAGTAGCACCGGTGCCTGCATTTAATTGAGTTGACCAGTTCACAGCACTCGTATTGTATGCACCACCTGCTTTAGCGCCGTCACCGGCAGTAGAGCCATTATTGGCAGGATAGTCGGATGCATAATCAAACGCTCCGCCGGCGATTACAGCACCATCACAACAAGTATTATCTTGAACTTTTACATCAATATAAGCTACTTTGTCAGCGCCGGTATTATCCGTATAAGAAGCAGCGATACGGGCAGTCGCGCTACCTCCTTCGCCGACAATCGTACGGACATTGGAACTAAAAGTAACGTTGAAAGCGATAGTACCTGTTCCGGTACCGGAAGTAGTAGATGGTTGTGGAAGAACCGAAATCAATCTGTCAGGATCACTCAAGACAGCATAACTCAAGTTGGTGAAACTATTATCATACTTGAAAGAATACGGTTTCACAAAAGAATCGGCAAAATCGTTGGTACGGTTAGCCAAGTTATTTCCACTCAATGCAATATCATAACACTTCACACCCAAGATATTGTAACTGCCATTGGTGGACAGGGAAGTCACAACTGCAACCGTGATTTCATTACTCGTTTGAGCAGAAGAAGCACAGTTGTCGGCAATTACCTTCACTTTATACGTTCCCGCTTC
>JAISKT010000239.1 GCA_031261295.1 Candidatus Symbiothrix sp.
GGAATCCACAGTAAAAGAAACATTGAGGATTTGTCGAAACATTCCGGCGTGGAGAAACGTGTTGATTATATGAGGATGGATAACAAGGATATCAGTTTGGAAAATCAAATTTACCATCATACGGATATTTTGGCGATAGATTCCGGTTTTATGCATATTCTGGATTTTAAACCGGTTGCAGGTACGCTTCACATTGTTCGACCGGAAGATGCGCTTGTCACGGAAGATTTTGCAAGGAAAGTTTTCGGAAAAGAAAATCCAATAGGAAAAAAATTGCATTATCCGGACGCAAAGAAAGAAATAACCGTTATCGGTGTGATTGGAAAACCGCAGGCAAAAAGCAGTATTTCGTTCGATGTCCTTGTTTCATCCCAACTGACTTCCAATTGGTACGGGGTGGAATTAACACTGATTTTATTGTATCCGGGTGTCAATTACAAGGATATTAACAGGCAATACGGCGAATTTATGGATGTATCGGGTAATAATATCCGGTATCAGTTATATCCCTACAAAGATGTTTATTTTGAAAATAACATACTCTATTCGTTATATGAAAACGGTAATTTCCGGTATGTCATTATTCTGTCGGTAGTCGGCATCCTGCTGTTACTTATCGGCACGGTCAATTATATCAATATTTATACGGTAGTCATTTTGCGGCGGAACAGGGAATTCGGGATGAAAAAGGTTTTCGGCGCCGAAGGATTCAAGGTTTTCTATCAACTGCTTTTCGAAAATCTGATACTCATCGCTTCATCCATGGTTGTCGCCTTGGGACTTTCCGAATTGTTAAGCCCGTCGGCAGAAAACATCTTTGGCTTTGAACAATTCCCCAATGCCGGTTTCACGCTTGCGCTTGCGCTGGTTTTGCTGCTCGCGCTTCCTTTGGTAACGAGCATCATGCCTTTCCTCCGCTATCATTACGCCTCGCCTGTACGGTCGCTTCAATCGGTTATTATTAGTGGTAAATCGTTATTTTCCAGACGATTTTTCCTGACTTTCCAGTATTTTATTACCATGGTGATGATAATGGTTTCCCTGTTTTTCATCAAACAACTGCATTTCATGCTTCATCAGGATTTGGGGTACCGCACGCAGAATATCATCAAAGTTCCCTTTATAAAATTAGATATCGGATTTAAAATTACCTCAAAGGAAGAACGTGATAATAGAGAAAAAATTCTGGACGAATTAAAACAGAAATTGAATGCGTCCACCCTCATCGAACATTGGACTTGTGGATTTAGTCCGAACGAAGGAAACGGTCACTATTCTCATGAACTCAGAATACAGGGCGGAGAATTTCAAGCAGCCACCAAAATTGAAACAGACGAAACATGGCTTAAACTTTTTGAAATCAAACTGATTAATGGTCGTTTGTGGGACAATAGCATTGATGATTTTCACAATTATGTGATAATAATGACTGAATCCGCTCTCAAGCAATATGAAATCACGGATTACCGGGAGGTCGGGCTGGAACCTTCTATCAGCCCTCGGCCGCCGTCCGACCATGAAGCGTCTCAAAATTCATCCTATCAAATTATCGGGGTAGTAAAAGATATTTATACCACCCACCTTTCACAAAAACAGCGCCCGATTACCATCACCTTTGCCGAAGCCAATAACCAGCGTCCTGTTATAGCCTCTTTCGCGCCGGGTCGCCGGAAAGAAGTGATTGAATTTATGAAAAACCTTCACGAAGAATTGGTTGGCGGCGAATTTAGCTATTCTTTTGTGGAAGATGAAGTGGCGGAAGTCTATAAGGAAGACAAAAAAGTAGCCGTTATTTATTCGGTTTTCACGGTCATCGCCATTCTGATTTCCATCTTGGGATTGTTCGGGCTGTCGTTGTTCGACATCCGGCAACGAAGAAAAGAGATTGCCATCCGCAAAGTGAACGGCGCATTGACAAAAGACATCATCCTGTTGCTGCTGAACAAATATTTTGTACTGCTCGGCATTGGTTTTGCCATTTCAGTTCCGGTCGCCCTGTTTGCCATTCACAAGTATTTAGATAATTTCGCCTTCCAAGCGTCGGTATCATGGTGGCTGTTTGCCGTTGCATTGATAGTTACCGCAGCCGTTTCGTTGCTGACACTGATATATCAGACATACAAGGCAAGTAATGAGAATCCTGCGGATGTGTTAAAATCGGAATAACAAATAGTACAAGTTCAACCGACAAGCAAATGGTATTGGATACTTATAAGTTGGAGACACCGGTTGTAAAAGAAGATGTAAAATGGATTACTTCCGATTATCTTATTAATAACATTGATTTGGCATTCAAGGTATAGCAGGAACAACTGAATATCACGGCAGTGGTTTTGGTAAACTAAAAATTACTTGATTTTTTTCATTAAACTGTTGAATCCATCTTTCACGGTGTGAAAAAAAGCCATTCGTTCACGTGCTGATACACCGCTTAAAGGAATGGATTTTGCAATCATATTGGTCATCCATTTCTCCGATTCTTCACAAAAAGATTCGTTTGTGGTGGAAATGTTGTTGAATAAATTGACGGTGGTTGATTTAAGGTCATT
>JAISKT010000308.1 GCA_031261295.1 Candidatus Symbiothrix sp.
CCTTTCACGTCTCCAGTCATAATGTCGGGACGTATAGTATATGGCGTACCGTTTCACGAAATATTATTATCGGTATTTTTATTGATAATTACGACTGCATGTATTATATGGCTGTCGGGAAAAATCTATAAGTCAGCCATTTTATATACAGGCAAGAAGTTTAGTTTCAATGATTTGACAAAATGGATAAAAAACAGTAACAACTAAATTATGGATACATTATCGAATATTATTGTGAATCCCGTTAAGGCATTTAATCAATTGAAAGAAGAGGACAAATTTCCTGTAACAACTTTTATTGTCTTATTAGCGCTCGTTTTAATCAATATGATTTTGAATGTTCCGATAACTGCAAAAGTCAGCGAATTGGTTTTGTCCGGAATGTCATTGTCCGAAGAGCAGGCTGATATGGCAATCCGGATGACACATAAGATGAGATATTTGTCAATGGTAGGAGGATTTGTAATGTATGTCATCATGCTGTTTGTATATCCTTTGATATTGTTTGTAATAGCGCGAATATTCGGAGCAAAATTAAACTACACCAAGACATTGCGATTGTTGATATATTGTTTTATTGCAACAGCAATAGGGGACTTGGTAAATACCGCATTTGTATATTTTCAGGGTATTGACAATATAAAAAGTATGTATGATACGATGATGACAGGTGTAAACAGATTTACATCTATTGAAAATGCCGGAATTTTTTTATACATGTTCCTTGGCAGTATAAATCCATTTCAAATATGGCTGGTAGTGTTATTAGTTATCGGGGTTAAAATATTTACAGATTCCGGATGGTCTAAATCCTTTATTGTTAGCTTTTTATAGTTTTAATAACCAAACGCAACATACACGAGCCACACTTTTTCTCGCCAGAGGTTACATAAAGCGGGGACAGAAGTAATCATTTTTTACGAAACAAAAAACTATTTTTGAGCTAAAAATTAAAAGCTAAGAACTAAAAGTTGGCTGACGCACGCGGAAAACGTTTTCCAATCAAAGTTAATTTTTGATAATTCCTTTGTTTATATGAAAAAAGATACTACTTTTGTCAATTAAATAAACGAAAAAAACTATTAATACGAAATAGATACTATTTTATAAAGACATAATTCATTAAAAAAAGCGTTTTGCTTTTATTCTTACTTTCAGAAACTTAGGAAATTTCGAAAAGAGGTACAAGAATAAGGTTGTTAACGTTCACGTCGTTTTCTGACGTGGGCTTACATATTCGTACCTCGGGTTTCCTAAGACCTCTGAAAATGAATATGGTTGAGTCCCACGTTTTTTTATTTTAAAATAACCGCTTCTCAGGGACTTGGAGGCATAAATTCTACAGACATGCAGAACAAGTCAGGTGTATTTTCAGCAAACACATACAATCGTCATTTCGAGCATAGCGAGAAATAACGGACAAAGGGAATTGGCGGACGTAGAGGTTCAATGGTTTTTTCTCTCTCATTTTTAACCGGTTGAACGCGTCCGCCCATCACTTAGGGTATAGGCAACCCACAAGATTTTTTTTCATTTTTATTAAATTTATAATTACCGGTTGCCTTGCCCTTATGTTCTAAAACAGACGAAAATACGAAATTAATAATTTTAAAATAATATGAAAAAGATGATTTTTTTAGTGCTGACACTCATCGTTATGGGTGCAGCAAGTGCAAATGCACAAGTACGTATCGGAGGAGCCGATACGGATGCTCCCACCCAAGGCGCCGTCCTGGATTTGAATAATGCGGACGATGGTTATGTAGGCGGGCTGTTGTTGCCCAAAGTCAGCAGTTTGACGTTAAGCAGTGTGGACGCATTTTCTGCGGATGCAGATGCCGCTACCAAGCTTGTCGGACTGATTGTGTATAATGCCGATCCCGATGCCGAAGGTATTTATATCTGGACAGGAGCAACAGATGGATGGAAACCGGTTTGGAAGAAAAACTAATGAAGAGAAAGAACATGAAACAGAGAACAAAAAGAACTTGGGTGGCATGCCTTGCCGCCCTTTGGCTGGTTTTGCCAGCCGTCTTGCAAGCGCAGGTACATATCGGCGGAACGGAGAGCGCCGTGAAGGGAGCCTTGCTGGATTTGACGATTCCCGAAGGGTCTAATCTTGGCTTACTTCCACTAAATGTAAGTATTGAGGATATCAATGAAATTCCGGATGCGTTTACCAATAAGGCTTCTATCACCGCCGGTGATTTGCAAGGCCTGATCGTGTATAATACGAACGGAGACCTTGCAGAGGGTACAGGCCTTTATGTATGGGACGGGGCGCAATGGAATAAAGTGGGAGCGGCTGTCCCGGCTACCGGCGTATCGGTAAGCCCGACTACTTTGAAATTTACGTCTAAGACCACATCTACGTTGACTGCTACAGTCGAGCCGCCTACGGCTGTACAGACCGTGACTTGGGATTCAAACAATACGGCTGTAGCTATGGTTAGTGACAGCGGTGTCGTAACAGCAGTAGCCAATGGTACTGCTACGATTACTGTTACTACCGCTTCAGGAAAAACAGCGACTTGTGCAGTCGCCGTATCAATTCCCGGAACCAGTAATGAATGTATTGGCGATAATTGTTACGCAACTTACTGCTACGGTGGAAATATCGGTTGTTGGATGGTGCAAAACTCGAAGGAAGGTACGGCCGGTAAAACATCTGATAATAATATATATTATTACTACAAAGACCGCGTAACGGCTTGCGTGAGTCCGTGGTCGTTGCCCAGCGTTGACCAATGGAACGCTCTGATGACGTATTTGTCCGGCTCCGGCACGGCCATTGAAAAAGCTATGTGGTTTGGTGCGGACGCTCTGTTGGGATATTACGATGACTTCGCCGGAGTAAAGAATAAAGGCAAATACGGCGAGTGGTGGACTTCGTCTTATCCGAGTATGAAAGACGTGATTGTGCAATCCTCTGGTTTCCTGGGAATATACGACGATAATAGCCCCCCCCTATCGATATCCATACGATGCATTAGACAATAAAACAGCGCATGTACATTTGATTATGAGAACTTTAAATAAATTTCTTCCGTCCAATGGGGAAGAAATAGGCGCCGTATGTCTTTTAGCAATGAAGGTCGAGAAACCCGACCTTCATTGGTAGAAAAAAGGTATATTTTTTAAGAGACTAATTAGTAAAGGGTTGCGTTTTCTTATGGATAGCAAGAACGAGGAAAGAAACGCAACCCTTGTCATTGTGACACTCCCTTCCTCTAAACAAATCCTTTTTTTGTGTGTTTATATTACTAAATACTTACAACACATCATTTAGTACTATGGCAGCTCACAGCATCTTTTTATTCTTTACCACGTGTTTCGTCGCGTTATTCCCTGTGATTGATCCTATTGGCAGCGGACTGATTGTCAACGGCTATTTTGGAAGCATCACCGATGCAGAACGGAAAAAACATACCCAAACAATCTTCCTGAATTGCCTGATGGTCGGCACCGTCAGTTTGTTGGCCGGACATTTAATCCTGTTAATCTTCGGACTGGCTGTCCCCGCCATTCAAATAGCCGGGGGAGTCGTTATCTGCAAATCCGGATTGGAATGGCTCAATAATTCGGATACCGACAATCTGGACAAAGACGAGAAAGAAGGCCAACAGGTTAAAAAGAATAATCTGATTTCCAAAATTTTCTATCCGATTTCGTTTCCGATCTGTTTAGGCCCCGGAACCATATCCGTTATATTCACTTTAATGGCTACCGCCGAGAAATCCAGCTGGTTAGCTACCGGTGTCAATTATGCCATTATCATTATTGCCATGATTTTGCAATTGGTCATTCTTTACTTTGTCATCCTTTCCGGCTCCAAAATAAGCCGGAAATTAGGGCCTGTCGGTAATTTGATAATCAACAAGTTAATTGCTTTTATCACTTTTTGCATCGGTATCCAGATACTTCTGTCGGGGATTGGCAAGGCATTTCATCTCACTATTTTTTGAACAAGCGTCCTATCCATTTGGTAATTTCGATGAGAGGAATCGGAGCGATGGACAGCGCTACTACCCATATCCATTGGACATTTGTCAAATGAGAAATGCGGAACAAATCGTGTAAATACGGAATTTCCAATACGATAAGCATCAGGGCGGCAGAGACGGCAATGGCTCCCAGCAAAAATTTATTGCTGAAGAAATTGCCAAATGCGGAACGGGAATTTGACCTTACATTGAATACATGCACTAATTGACTGAATGCCAAAACGGCAAAACACATGGCCCGCGCCACATCTATCGTATCGGTGGCAACGGGTGTTGTATGCAACCCGATTTGATAAGCCGCTAAGGACAAAGCGCCAATCATCAGCCCTTGCAACAAAATGCGGATAGAAAAACTCTTATTCAATATCGCTTTCTTGGAATCAATGGGTTTGCGGTTCATCACATCGGCATCGGCCGGATCGACACTCAGCGCCAAAGCCGGCAAACTGTCGGTGACCAGATTAATCCACAATATATGTATTGGCAACAGCGGCGTCACCCAATTGGCCATGACGGCCACAAACAACACGACAATTTCCCCTACATTACAGGAAAGCAGGAATTCGATGGCTTTGAGGATATTATCGTAAATCCGGCGGCCTTCTTCTATCGAAGAAACGATGGTCGAAAAATTGTCGTCGGTCAAAACAATATCGGCCGCTTCCTTGGAAACATCCGTTCCTACGATTCCCATGGCGGCTCCGATGTCGGCCAGTTTCAAGGCGGGCGCATCGTTTACGCCGTCTCCGGTCATGGCCACAATATCGCCGTTGGCCTGAAAAGCTTGTACAATCCGCACTTTGTGTTCGGGCGAAACCCGCGCATAAACAGAGATATGGTGTACTTTCTTCCTCAATTCACTCTCCGTCATTTTTTCTACTTCCGCACCGGTGATGGCTAAATCATCTTTGTGCATGATACTCAGTTGTTTGGCAATGGCAACCGCCGTGATTAAGTGGTCGCCGGTGATCATCACCGGTTTAATTCCGGCGTGACGGCACTTGATTACGGCCGCTTTTACTTCGGGACGGGGCGGGTCTATCATGCCGACCATTCCGGCAAAAACCAAGTCTTTTTCCAAGGTATCGTGTTCTATTTTAGCCGGAAGCGTTTCAATCTTTTTATATCCCATAGCCAATACACGCAAGGCATTTTCCGCCAAACGGGCATTGTTGTCCCGGATAGAACTTTTATGCGCTTCGGTCAAGGGAACAACTTTTTCGTTTTCCAAAATTTTGGTACAGCAATCCAACAATTCGTCCAAACCGCCTTTGGTGTAAACGACATATTCTTTGGCATTTAAATGGTGAACCGTGGTCATTAATTTCCGTTCGGAATCAAAAGGAATTTCTTCCACACGCGGATGTTCTTTTTCCAATTCGTTTTTATTAAAACCGAATTTTAATCCCCAATCAATCAGCGCCGTTTCGGTGGGGTCGCCGGTAGTTGTATAATGGTCTTTTTCTTCCGAAAGTTTGGCGTCATTTGCCATGACGGCTACCCGTATCATTTGTTGTAGAGACGCAGCATGCCGCGTCTCTACGACGTCTGTTATTTGGTTGTCGGCAAAAACTTTGACGACCGTCATTTTATTTTGTGTCAACGTTCCGGTTTTGTCCGAACAGATGACGTTGGTGCTTCCCAGGGTTTCTACAGAAGGAAGCGTCCGCACAATGGCATTGTTTTTCGCCAAACGCTGAACGCCTACGGCCAATACGATGGTGGAAACGGCAGGCAATCCTTCGGGAATGGCAGCGGCGGCCAAACTGACGGCAATCATAAACATGCTCAGTAAACTGTTTCCGTGCCAAACGCCTACGGCAAAAATGAGCGCACAAATAATTAAAGCAGCGATTCCCAAGTGTTTGCCGAGTTTGTCTAATTTCTGTTGCAGCGGCGTTTGCTGTTCGGGAGCCGACTGAATCATAGCGGCGATTTTGCCCACTTCCGTATGCATTCCGGTAGAAATAACCACGCCTTTTCCGCGTCCGTAAACCACGTCTGTGGACGAAAAGCCCATATTGTCGCGGTCTCCCAACGGAACTTCTCCTTTCGTAATTGCCTGTGTGAATTTTTCTCCCGGAAGAGATTCGCCGGTGAGGGCGGCTTCCTGTATTTTCAAATTGACGGCTTCCGTCAACCGCAAATCGGCGGGAACGGAATCGCCCGTATCCAAAACGACTATATCGCCCGGCACTAATTCCTTGGATTCGATCGTCATTACCTTTCCGTCCCGGATGACTTTGCATTGGGGAGCGGACATTTTTTCCAAGGCATCCAACGACTTTTCGGCCTTATCTTCCTGTAATACACCGATAATCGCATTGACGATGACAATTACCAGGATAATGATAGCATCGGTAAAACCTTCGCCTTGCAGGTAGCCGGTGATGCCGGAAATGAGCGCGGCGATAATCAGGACAAAAATCATGAAGCTTTTGAACTGCGCCCCAAACTTGGCTAACAGGCTTTTATTTTTCTTCTTTTGAAATTCGTTGTATCCGAATTTTTCCAAACGGACGGATGCTTCCGCTTGGGTGAGGCCTTTGGAAAGAGAGGTGTTGAACTCTTGGATTACGTCTTCAACCGGTTGATTGTAATAACTTTTTTGTAATGACATCATTAACTTTTATAATTTTCGTTTACATATCTGCGAAAATCGGAGGGCGACATGCCGTAAGCCTCTTTGAAAAGCCGGTAGAAATTCCGTATCGTTGCAAAACCCGAATCCATGGCCACCGTTTCGATGGTTTGGCTCATGTCCTGAAGCAGCAGCGTTTTAGCAGCTTCCATTCGTTTTGCGTTGATAAATTCCTGAATAGTCATATTTACCGCCGAACGAATGGCTTTGGACAGATATACTTCATTGGTATTCATATCTGCAATGAGGTTTTTTCTTCCATATTCGCTGTTGATATAAGGCCGCTCCTCCGCCATGAATATTTCTACCCGCTCGAAAAGGCTGTTGGGTGAATCGGATACCGTATTTTTCGATGTATCCACCTTTTCACGCATCAAATCTTTAAACGCTAATAACTCCATTTTGGTTTGAGTAAGTTCCTTTATTTGATTAAATAAAAGAAAATTTTTGCGTTTGATGGATTTCAGGTTTTTCCAGATAATCCGGACAGTCACCAACAGGGCCAAGGCAAAAACAGTCAGTACGATAGTGGAAAACCAAATTAGTTGTAATTGACTTTTTTGCTGGACAATTTCATTTTCCCGTTTATCCACTTCATAATCTATCCGGATTTGTTCGACTTCATAGAGGTGGCTTTCGCGATTGACCGAATCAATATGGGCTTGCAAGTTTTTATACGTTTCAACAGCGTCTCTATACCAACCCTTGTTAGTAAAAAATTCGGCCTTGATTTTCAGTAAACGTCTGATGTATTCTACCTGAGAATATTCCATGCAATATTCATAACAAATATTGTAGTAATATTCCGCTTTATTTTCGTCTTTCCGGGCATTGTAATATCCCATCTTTTCGATGTTCAGAAGAAAATTGTAATACGGAATTTCTCCTTGCTGCATGATTTTATCCAGTTCATTGATTTTTTCCCACGCTTCGTCCAACCGGTTTTCCCGGATATACAAAGAAAGTTGGCAAATTGAACCGGTGAGTTCGTAATCGACTAAGTTATAAAGCGGGTATTCTTTTTTTATCCGGGCCATTTCCATCCGGAGCGAATCCATGTACAACAACGCTTCTTTTTTGTCCTGTTTATTGAAATTAGCCGAAATGAGTCCCAAATAACAATCCAGTATTTTATAGGGAGCCTCTTCCGACGGCGCATATAAGTTCCGGGCTTCCTTTATGTAGCAGATAGATTCGTCATTCTCCCCCAAGCACCGGTAGGTATCTCCCAAAGAAAGGAGCGCGATTACGATGGCTTGCGAATCGCCTGTTTTTTTGGCCTCTTCATACATTTCCTGCGCTTTCCCCTTGCCTATACTAAAATAGCCCCTGCCCATATAATTGAGGATGACTATTTGTTTCGTTGTGAATAAATCCTTATTTAATTTATGCTTGGAAGCAAACTCTTCCGCTGCTTTGGAGTAATACAATAAGGTATTCGTATTGTTGGTAAAACGGTGGTAAGCGACACGATTGGTCAATGCAATCGCTATGTATTTATTATTTTCCTGCTTTTGGGCTTCTTCCAACAGAAGTGTATTGTAAGAATCAGCTTTCGGTTGGTAAAGCGTTTGTTCTTGAAGTTCATGCAGCGCTTTTAACCGGGCAACACCTTCCAATTGAGGTAATTTAAGCAACAAACTGTCTTCTACCGGGTTTTGTGCGAAGCTATTCAATACTATAAATAAACTTATTATGAAACAACTACTCCTTTTCATCATCATATTCCGTAAAAAATTGAGAACAAAGTTAAATTTTTTTCGCTATCTGTCACAAAGATTTTATAATTTGTCACATTCTTTTTGAAATCCGTCATTTGTTTCGGCGAATTTGACCGTACATTTGTGTATCAAAATTACCAAGGGCTTTTACAAAAACCAAACTTCAAAAAGTCTTTATGAGATAGTTGTTAAAGATGTGTTCAAAGTGTATGGAGAGGTCTTCCCGTGAGGGATGGCCTCTTGTCTTTTTGAGGCTATTCTATCGTTATCTCACCGACTAAAGACATTTTCATGTACATTTTCACTTCCTTGCGGTCTAATCCGAGTCCAAAAAGAAACATCAATTTGGCTACGGCAGCTTCGGTGGTGATGTCATACCCCGAAAGGACGCCGATTTCTTTCAAGGCTCTTCCGGATTCGTAGCGGCTCATATCGACAGAGCCGGAAGCGCATTGTGTGACATTGACCACAATAATCCCGTTTTTGACCGCTTCCGCAATAATCTCCAAAAACCATTTTTCGGTTGGGGCATTTCCTGCGCCATACGTTTCCAAGACAATGGCTTTCAAACCGGGAATGGCAATCATGGCATTGAGTATCTGAGGCGAAATTCCGGGGAAAAGTTTAATGATAGTCACATTGGTGTCAAGTAAGTTATGGAATTTCGGCGTACTGTTCTTGAGCGGACGGTGCATCAATTCATGTTGGTATCGAATCTGTGTACCGGCTTCCGCCAAAATCGGAAAATTAAAGGAATTGAAAGCCCTGAAGTTGGCCGCATTTATCTTGGTGGTTCGATTGCCCCGCATCAATATATTTTGGAAAAAGACGCATACTTCGGTCACAAAAGCCTTTCCGTTGGCATTTTTATCAACCGCTATTTCCAAAGCCGTAATCAGGTTTTCCTTTCCGTCTGTCCGGATTTTACCGATGGGCAATTGCGAGCCGGTGAGAATGACCGGTTTATTCAGGTTTTCCAGCATAAAGCTCAATGCGGAAGCCGAATAAGCCATCGTATCCGTTCCGTGTAAAATGACAAAACCGTCGTATTTCTCATAATTGTCTTCGATAATCCATACCAGTTTTTTCCATTTCTCCGGATTCATATCCGAAGAATCAATCGGGATTTTGAATTGGATACTGTCAATCTTGAATTTGAGCCGTTTCAATTCGGGCACAAATTCTGTCAGATAATTAAAGTTGAAAGATTTTAAAGCGCCGGTTTCCGCGTCTTCTATCATTCCGATAGTTCCGCCGGTGTAAATTAAGAGAACTGAGGCATTATAGTCTAACATAATCTTGATTTTAACCCCTAAAATCGTGCAAGATGACAGGGTTTGATTTATTTTTTTGCAAAGGTAAAAAGTTTATTTCAATTTCCAATAACTATCTATTTTTTCAACTCCGTTTCTTGATAATCAACGTAGAGGGCATATATTGCAGCGCTTCTTTCTCATGGTCGGATATATCCACCCAGGTATCGTGACTAATCAGCATGAAATTTTGTTTGGTTAATAAATCCACCGGAAGATTGGACGAACGGATAAAGACCGTTTTCGGATAGGTATTCAGAAATTCCCTTACACGTCCTTCCGACAACTTGTTCTTTGCAATCGCATCCCCAATTTCGGAGACATAGATACGGGCCTGATTAAACGCCATCAGATTGGCGGCATATTCGAGCAGGAAGACGTCCCGCATATTTTTCAAGACGACAATCACATCTGTTGCCTTTTCAAAATCCCGGTTCACAAAAATACCCACGGAAGAATGTGCGTGACTGATAAATAAATCCGTTTTATCTTTCAATAAATCACCCGGATAAAACCAGGATTGCGGCGCGCCCAATTTGGAGAAATATTTTTTATAATACAGATCCGTATGTCTTGCCGCTTCGATATCCTGCGGCAAAGCGGACATGGAAATCCCGGCGCCCACCAATAAAAATTCAAATTCTTCCTGATTGACGATGTTCACTATTTGTTGTCCGGCATCGTTCGTCACATCATAACGGGTTTCGATGGGAATATTTAACCGCTGCGCCTCTTCCAGAATCGGTGCAAAACTGATATTTTCAAAATTTTCCGTATGTATCGGATTCACTTCGGTTCCGATTGTCAAGTGTAAAGCTGTGATTTCCAATTTCTTTTGACTCTTGGAAAAAACTTGCTGAGCCACATCCAACAGCACTTTCCCATTGCTGGCCCTTCCGACAGAAATTAACAGGCGGAAATTATTTCCCCGCCGTTTGACTCGGTTCGCGTCTTTTTTACGGTAGCAAAATCCGATAAACGACAGCAACGGGCTTGTCATCAGCGTAGTAACTAAAGTCATCAATACGAGCATGGCAAAAATAGGCGGCGAAAGGATTTTCATTTCATAACCAATGGTTAGAACGATTAATTCCATCAACCCCCTCGTATTCATCAAAGCGCCCAGATACCAGCTGTATTTCCACGATTCACCTGTGAAACGGGCAGGAACGGCAGTCCCAATCACTTTTCCGAAAACGGCAACCAGGATAAACATCCCGCAAATCAACCATTCCGACGGGGTGCTAATCAGTCCTATCTGGGTTTTCAATCCCGTTGAAACGAAAAAGAGCGGCAGGAAAACAGCCAACGCCACATCTTCCACTTTTTCTGTTAAAATTTTCCGGAATTGTACATGCGAAGGCATAATCACCCCCGCCATAAAAGCCCCGAACAGCGCATGTATCCCCAATATTTCCGTAATATAAGCCGAAACAATCAGGATGAAAAGCATAAAAGCCACAATGGTTTTGTTCATCACCTCTTTGTTGTGGTAGATATTTCCGATAATATTGAGGAAGGGTTTCAAAACAAAAAACATGAACAGCAGGAAGGCCGCCGTAAACAAAATCGTATAGATCGCTCCGGCAAAGGTGCCGGTTTGGGCAATCGCAATGACGACCGCCAGCAAACACCAGGCCGTAACATCGCCATTGGCCGCGCTCGCCAACGACAAGGTTCCCAAATGGGATTTCGTTAATCCTTTTTCTTGAATAATCCGCGCCAAAACAGGAAAAGCAGTGATACTCATGGAAATACCGATAAACAAAGCATACGAAACAAACGGCGTGGTATGCGCTGCATAATACGGATAGGTAAAATAAGCCATTCCCATCCCGCACACAAACGGAAAAATAGTTCCGGCATGGCTAATCAAGATGGTTTCTTTAAACCGTTTCTTCACTTCATCAATATCCAAATCCATTCCGATGACAAACATGAACAAAATCAAGCCTATCTGACTCAATATATTGATGTTACCCAACGATTCGGGCGTAAAGAGGAACGCTGAAACTTCCGGCAGGAAATGCGCCAGTACGGAAGGGCCTAAAATGATTCCGGCCACAATTTCCCCGACAACGGAAGGCTGTCCGAGTTTTACGAAAGCATATCCGAAAATACGGGCGGTAAAAAGAATGGCTACCACTTGCAGCAATAGCATGGCCAATGGTGTTTGGATATTGTTGTCCAAGGAGTTAGCGAATATGGAAAACCCTTCCGAAAGGAAATGCGAAGAACTTTCCGAAACAGTCGCATGAAAAGAGGTCTCAAAACGGCTTCCCAATTTGAGAATTCCATACATCAAAATGCAGCCTGCGACCAGCATAATGATATAGAAAGAAAGATTTTTGATGTCTTTATTCATGCGTAAAATTTTCACAAAAGTACGTTTTTTATTTGAGAAGATTATAAATGACATCTAATTTGTCACTTATTTCTTTTGGAATTTCTTTTTTATCCATTAAGGAAATAAGTTGATAATAGTCCTTTTTGAAATTGGCACCAACGTTAATGCCTAACTTTTTGTAAAATGCAGAAAAAATCTTGTCCAACCAATTGTCGGATAATTTTTCATTATTCCACCATTCATCATCTCTGTTTTTCAGATATGCAGGTAGAGTATAATCTGAAATTGCTTGTTGCATGGCATTTTCTAATTGAGCGCTCGTAAATTTAGGATATTGAAAATGTAATAATTTTGCATGCTTAATTAGTAAACTTGGACGAGCAAAATAATTTTCTAATTCTCGTTTTTCCCAACAAATAATATTTAAAGGTTTATCGTTAATATTTTTATCTATTCTGTCAAAAAGAGCCAAACCTTTTAATTCCGGAAATATTTCCTTTAATGCGACATAATTTCCTACTGCAGAAGCAGGAAGATTATTTTTCGTGTAATCAACATTTGCTTGTCGCAAAAAAGATTCTGCTTTATGCTGCAATTTATTAGCAAAAGCAAGTAACATTTGTAAGTCGGTAGAACCTTCCAAATACAATATATGTCCTTTTGATTTTGCTAAATAATATTTTTCCCAACCAATATCCGTTAATGCTTTTTTTATATAGCCAATAGATTTACGATTAGTGGCAACATTCAATTCTAATGCTTGATTTTCTATAAGCGCAATTACTTTAGAACTATCTACAGCCTCGTTTAGGACAACCTCCGAATGGGAAGCGATTATTATTTGTGAATTGGTTTCATTGGCAGTAGCATTGATTTGTTGAAATGCTTCTCTTTGTCTGATTACTTCTAAATGTGCATCCGGTTCATCTAAAAGCAGTATCGAATTGGGGTTGGCAAACATATAGGCAAAAAGTAACAATGTCTGTAAAAAACCTCTGCCACCGGAAGAAATATCATACACAATTTTGTTATCCGTATATTCAAGATTTATAGCGCCTAACGATTTAATATATTCGGGTTTAGACAAATCTACTCCGAACATTATTTTTATGATCTTTCTAAGTTTATTCCAATTTTCTTCTGCATCATAATCTTTTTCCCGAGGAATTTCGGGATATAAAATTTCATAACAAATATTTCTCAATACTTCCGCTGTTTTTCCTTCTCCTAATCTCCTTTCTATGGCACCATGAGCCAATTTATCTTCAGAAGTTGAAATACCTGACATTGCCTGAAGAAATCCAAAATGAATAGAATGATTACTATTAAACAATTTTGTCATTTCTGATAATCCTCTTGTAATACTACAAGAAAAAGATTCTGCATTATAATAATAAAATTCTGTTCGGCAAGTCCATTTCTTTCCGTCATTTTCTCCTTCCAATTCAACGGCAAGAATTTCTCTTTTGGAAGTTTTTTTCCCTGTCCACAAAAAACGGGCATCTTCAATAGGACTATTCAATAAATCTTTACGATTAAGCGTAACGCGGTTATTCTTATTTAGTTTATTTTGCGCTTTGGCAGCGATAAAGTTTCGTACTCCAATTTCCCATAAACACAATGCTTGAAAAATGGTTGATTTACCGGAATTGTTAGGTCCAATAATTACAACAGAAGAAGATAGCGGGAATGATACATGTTCCAGTTTCTTAAAATTTTCTATTTTAATATTTGTTATCATATTGAATCTTTAGACTACAAAGATATAAAAATAATTAATATTTACATTAACTAATCAAGGTACAGTAGGAAGCAAAGAGATGGGCCTCTTGCGGTAGCTCTACGTTTAATTCCTCTTTTGGCAAGCTTTTTGAATATAATAGAGTGAACATAAAACATTATAGTTTCGCAATTTGTTTGTAATCTATTGATAGATAAATGTTAAACTATAAAATTGTAAAATCATGAGTGAGAAAGATTTGGAAAATAAAATCGAGAGAGAAGACAATTTTGCTGACAACTTAGCAGATGATATGCCAAAAGAACAATTTGACGAGGAAAGTCTTGAGGAAAATCCGGAAACAACTGACAATGCGTCAGAAGAATTGGAAAAGTTGAAAGATTCTTATCTTCGTTTGATGGCCGAATACGATAACTATCGCAAACGGACGATAAAAGAAAAAGCCGATTTAATTAAAAATGCAGGCGAAAAAACCTTGGTGGGGCTTTTGCCTATCGTGGATGATTTTCAGCGGGCGTTGGAAAATATCGACAACGCCAAAGATTTGGACGCCGTAAAAGAAGGCGTGGACTTGATTTACCAGAAATTTCTTTCATATCTTCAACAAAACGGCGTGAAAGCCATTGAAACACTGGGTGAACCCTTTGATGCCGATCTGCACGAAGCTATCGCAACGGTCCCGGCTCAGGACGAAGAACAACAAGGCAAAATAATCGACAATGTACAAACAGGATATATGCTTAATGACAAAGTAATTCGCCACGCCAAAGTGGTCGTGGCCAATTAACGGAAAGAATATAGAAAATGGCTATAACTAAAAGGGATTACTACGAAGTTTTGGAAGTCACAAAAACGGCTTCAGCAGAAGAAATTAAAAAAGCCTATCGGAAAAAGGCGATTCAATATCACCCTGATAAAAACCCGGGAGATAAGGCGGCAGAAGAAAAATTCAAAGAAGCGGCTGAGGCTTACGAAGTTTTAAGCGACACCAACAAAAAAAGCCGGTACGACCAATTCGGTCACGCAGGAGTAGGAGGAGCAGCCGGCGGTTATGGCGGCGGCATGTCGATGGAAGACATATTCTCCCATTTCGGAGATATTTTTGCGGAAAGTTTCGGCGGAAGTTTTGGCGGCGGATTCGGTAGCGCTTTCAGTAATTTCGGCGGCTTCAATTCCGGTGGCGGCAGAAGAACCAACCGCGGTTCCGATTTGCGGGTGAAAGTAAAATTGACATTGAAAGAAATAGCCGCGGGGGTAGAAAAGAAAATCAAAGTAAAAAAACTCATTCCCTGCTCACATTGCAAAGGAACCGGAGCTGAAAACGAACAAGCCCTTTCGACTTGTCCCACTTGCAAAGGACACGGACAGGTGACGCGAGTGATAAACATCGGAATCGGGCAAATGCAAACGGCTACGGTTTGTCCCGATTGCAACGGAGAAGGTAAAATCATTACTAAAAAATGCTCGCATTGCGCCGGAGAAGGCATTGTCAGGGACGAAGACATTATTACCATCCAGATACCGGCCGGTGTGGAAGAAGGCATGCAACTGTCGGTAGGCCGGGCCGGAAATGCCGCACGCAGGGGAGGAGTCAATGGCGATTTATTGGTGATGATTGAAGAAGAAGCACATCCGGAATTGATTCGCGACCAACAAGACATTATTTACAACCTGATATTAACCATTCCGCAAGCGGCGATGGGCAGTACGGTCGAAATCCCCACGTTGGATGGAAAAGCCAAAATAAAAGTGGAAGCAGGCACGCAACCCGGCAAAGTCCTCCGGTTGAAAAACAAGGGATTACCTTCCGTAAACCGGTATGGAACAGGAGATTTGCTAATCAATATTGCGGTTTATATCCCTGAAAATCTAACGAAAGAACAAAAAGAGGCTTTCACGGAAATGGAAAAATCATCGAACTTCCAACCGACCAATTCCATCAAAGAACAGATTTTCAGCAAATTCAGAAATATTTTTGATTAAAAGAAAAAATTGGATTTTGTTTAGACAAAATTATTGATTCCATAGACGATTTGAAAATTACAAGTTTACAAATCACTTTAGACGGGACTAAAGAAAAAAATCAAAAAAGGCTTGCAGATATAAATATTATTCGTATCTTTGCAGCAACAGTACCCGCGAAGCCTCTTTACAATGCTCAAATATAGCGGGTCGTTTTATTTTAAATGCCCTATGAAGACGAATTACACAAAAACCGGTACACTACCTTGCGACTTGGTTCCACTGTTACAAAGTAAGTGACATTCTAAGAATGTTAAAAGAGGATAGAAACAACACAAGATATGGAAACAATTAAAGTGAAAATCTATTGGGATGAAAATTATGGAGCGGTTAGCGATAGTGTATTGGGATGTGTTGCCGTTGATGATACGTTAGAGGGCGTAAAGGATGGCTATAAA
>JAISKT010000320.1 GCA_031261295.1 Candidatus Symbiothrix sp.
GAAGCGGCAGCGGTTTCAAGCAAATCGAATTTTCCGGTTGCTTTTTTATACCGCCAGATTCTTCCCTGACTTGCGCCGAACCATATTTCATCTTTCCATTCAATCGCCGAATGAAACGATTGGTTCCCCCGGCTTAAATTATTTTCAAAGAAAAAAGGTGTTGTTTCAAATTGTCCGTTCTTGACAAAGTACAAGCCGTTGTTGGTCAATATCCAGGAATTTTTATCCGTATCTTCAAAAATCGAATACACGGTATCTCCCTTCAAGCGGCCTTCGCTTAGGTTGTAGCTTTGGGCTGAAAATAACGAATCGGTGATGCAGATGCATCCGTTTTTCTCGAATAAAAGCCAGACTTTACCGGAGTTTTTCACTTCAATCTTGGCAATTTGGGCCGGATAATCGGTATAGCCGGGAATGGATTGCAGCCCTTTGAATGTTGCGGTTTGCGGATTAAAACAATGAGCGGCGCCATCGTACGACCGCAGCCAGATATTGCCGTATTTATCTTCCGCAAAACTCTCAATCCGGTTGCTGTTCATGTGATACGTATCGCCCGATTGCACCTTATAATTATAAAACGTATGCCCGTCGAATTTGGAAATACCATCCCAGGTAGCGAACCACATAAATCCTTTGCGGTCTTGCAAAATATCCATGATGGTATATTGCGGCAACCCGTCTTCGATGGAATAATGCTCAAAGTAACAGGAGAGCGGCTGCGCTGTGCCGGGTGTTAGACCCAAGAGGCAGAAAAAAACAAAAAGAAGTGTTCTCCGGACGTCCATTTTTTGAAAGTCGCTTTAATAGATTTGTATCAAATCAATTGTACGGGTTTATTTTCTAATCTTACATTAAACTGAATTTCCGCTTTAAGCGCCCTGAAAACTTTTAAGATTGTCTCAATGGTTGCACTATTGGCATGATTTTCAAGTTTTGATATTTGGGATTTATTTACGCCGACAATTTCACCTAACTCTTCTTGTGTCAAGCCCCGTTCTTTTCGGGTTGATTTAATCATTCGTGCCAATAATTCCATTCGCAACTCATATTCATATTCATCCCGTTCGGGAGTTCCGATTTTTCCGATATATTTGTCTTCCATTTCAGACAACGTGTATTGTTTCATATTGAATCTATTTTATCAAATTTTTATCGTTTTTTTTCTTCAAAATACTTGGTTCTAATTCGTTCGGCCCGCTCTAATTCATTCTGAGGCGTCTTTTGCGTTTTTTTAATAAATCCATTGGTTGCCAAAACCAACGTCTGTTTTTTGTCGGTTTTCTCCCAAAATGCCAAAATGCGTATTTGCAATCCTCCATATAATGTTTTAAATTCCCATATAGTATCATTTAATTTTTTAAATAATTCAGGGTCATTGGTTTGTTCGGCAATTCGCACATTATAAAAGACTTTTTTACGTGCTTTCATATCTAAGGTAAAAACAAATTCATCTGCTTCTTCCAAGAATATTGTTTCGAAATATTGCATAAATTCTTGATTTTTTGACAAAGATAACAAAAGTTTCAAAAGAATGAAACTTTATGGATGTTTTTTTCTTACAAAAGTCCCTTCAGAGTGTCATTACGAACGAAGCAAGAAATGACATTCTGAAGGGACTTTTCAAACAGATTCTTTACACTTTTTTATTTGTCTAAACGATATACTTTGCCGGAAGCGGATGTTCCGTCGGTATAAGTGGTTTTTACAATCACAAGACCTTTGGTGTCAGCAGTGGCCGGCCGGCCTAAGATATCATAATAAGTAACCGATTTCACTTCTTTGTCGCCGGAAGTTACATTGGTAATTGCTACGCTGCCTGTGCCTACATTGGTAGCCAATACGGCATAGAGATTCAGACCACCCGTCCTGGAATACAGATAAAGAGTAGTCGCAGCGCCGGTATAACTATACGTTATTTTAGTAATACTTGCACCCAGCAATACTTGTTCATTCAATATTTGGGTATTATCAGAAATAATAAGTGGTCTGTTTTCACCACTGCTTGAGGACATGCCATATACTGTAATTTCGGAATTTCCCAATACGTTGAAAGACAAATAACGTCTGGTAGGACTGTATTCAACACCGGTTTCTGCGTCAAAACCGCCGCCGCCTAATTTCAAACGTTCGGTAAAGGCATAAATATCAATGGATTTATTGTTTGGTTCAAGAACGATGTCGCTTCCTGATCCGCCTTCTCCGGCAGCATAAACGGTTAATCCATCAACCACTTTCACCGTGGTTATCGTTTCCGAAACAAAAGGCGCTTCGGAGAAATTCCAGGTTACCGTAGGTACCGTAGGCGCCGGTAATACATTGAAACTAACGGTATAGTTTCCTTTTGTAGCGCCATCTTCGGCGGTAACTACAATGGTTGCTTGTCCGGTCAGATTAGTTGCCTGCGTAATAACCAGAGAAGCTTTTGAATCGTTTGCTGTTGCTTCCACGGTTGGAACTTCGGTAGTAGTATAAGGCAAATCAACGATATAAGCTGTCTGACCTGCTACAAACTTATCAACACCGTTTACTTTTAATGTTTTTAATTTAACATCCGTACCGGCCGCTTTTTCTGTAAAGTGAATAATGTATGCTTGAGTAGCCAATTCATTTTCTGCCGTAACCGTAACGGATATGTCTGTCGGAAGTGCGTCGAGGGTGCGTACCGGAGTCGCTACCGTTGCATTCACATGAGTCGTTTCCGCTGTCACATCCGTAACGGCGGGAACAGCAGAACCATAAGGCAGTTCAATCGTATATTCGTAAGTGTCCGAAGCAAAATTGGCAACCGAAGCCTCTTTGTATTTCAAACTTTTCAATGTGGCGTCATCGCTTAATGTTACCGCAACGGTAAGTGTCACCGTGTAAACTTTGCTTGCTGAATTATCGGCATTAAACGCAGTATAAGTTATCGGATTGGTGAAATCCTGAGCGCCCGTTGGAGTGTATGATTTAGCCGAGCCGCCCAATGTTATATCAGGAGTGATGGCGGCCAAAGCGCTTCCTTGAGGTAATTCTGCTGTAATTGTACCGGCTTCCTGGTCAATAGTCGCTTCCAATTCACCTATTTTGAAAGAAGCGATAGATGGACTGCCTCCATTTGTTTCTATTTTTATGGCATGCAAAAATGTCGTTGTAGCGGTTCTGTATAACCGGATGGTTTTTGTTCCGGAATAGGTTTCCGGTAAATCAAACGTTTTGGTCGTAAAGACTTTTCCTATTTGATTAAATTCGGCAAGTGGAACATCCCAACTTTGCGAATCTGCAATCGTAAATACATTCACATCAGCAGCGTTAGAATTTGTTGAAACAATAATGGTAATCCGACCACCCGTTACAAATTCTTCATCCGGTGTTATTTCCAAATATTGATTTGTCTCGGAGCCTGCAGAGCCAAACCGGAAATAATTCGGATATTCCGTACTTGTTCCGGAGTTGGGCGTACTACTATTATTAAACTTTGGCCCTCCTTGAATTTTTAATGTAGCGCCGGGTACATCATAAGAACCATTCGCTTGATCGGTAGAAATGACCGTTTTCCAATCCTCAAAATTGGTGTCCAACAATGTGGCGCCGGTTTGAGCATTTACATTCATCAGCGCTAACATAATAAATGCTATGAATGCTAAAAATTTTGAAGTAACTTTTTTCATGATGAATCAATTTAAAGATTAATGAATATGAATTTGTTAATAAATTGTTTAAGTAACTGTTTTTCATGATCACAAAAATATATGTTTTGGTTTACACCGGGCAGGTACAAATTGACTAATATAGGGGGTGAAATTGGTAGGATGATATCATTTGAACTAAAAACTAAAAGCTAATTGAACTAAAAACTAAAAGCTAAAAACTAAAAGTTGGCTGACGCCTATTACCGCGCTTTGCGTAACTTTTAGTTTTTAGCTTTTAGTTTTTAGTTCAAAGGACTGTGGTCCAGCCGTATTTATCGGCTTCATCGCCGTATTGGATAGCCCGTAGTTTGTTGTAGAGTTTTTCACTGACGGGTCCGGGGGCGCCGTCTTTTGAAAAGATGTATGATTTGTTTTCGTCCAGATCGTCAATCCGCGAAACGGGACTGATAACGGCTGCTGTTCCGCAGGCGCCGGCTTCTTCCAAGGTCGCCAATTCTTCCACAGGGATGGGACGGCGTTCTACTTTCAGCCCGATTTCTTCCGCTAATACCATCAAACTTTTGTTGGTAATCGAGGGAAGAATCGAAGTGGATGCGGGCGTGATATAGGTATTGTTTTTGATTCCGAAGAAATTGGCAGGGCCGCATTCGTCGATGTATTTCTTTTCCTTGGCATCCAGATACAAAACGGCGGAATAGCCTTTTTCGTGGGCGATTTCCCCGGCTACCAGACTGGCGGCATAATTTCCGCCTACCTTGATGGTACCCGTTCCATGAGGAGCGGCGCGGTCAAATCCCCGCAGGATGACATAAGGAGTCGGCTTGAATCCGGTTTTGAAATAAGGGCCTACCGGCGTTACAAATACGACAAACAGGTATTCGTTTCCGGGTTTTACACCCACTTGCGGAGCGGTTCCGATCAGCAACGGGCGGATGTACAAAGAGGCTCCGCTTTCATAAGGCGGCACAAACCGTTCGTTTCTTTTGACCGCTTCCAATACCACTTTTTCAAACAATTCGACCGGCAATTCGGCCATCATGATACCCCGGCAGGAGGCTTGCATACGCAAGGCATTTTCCCGCATACGGAAAATCCGGATTTTCCCGTCTTTCCCTTTGAACGCTTTCAAACCCTCGAACGCTTCCTGTCCGTAATGCAGGCAAGTGCTTGCCATGTGCATCGTTATTTGTTCTGAATCAGTAACTTCCGGGTCTCCCCATTTTCCGTTTCGATAATAAGACCTGACGTTGTAATCGGTTTTCATATAACCGAAAGTCAGATCCGACCAATTAATGTTTTCCATAATGATTATTTTAGAAGCCCCTGGGGGCTTTAATTTTAGAACAAAGATAATGCTTCGTGCGTGAATTATTACTATCTTTGCAATAAATTTTTTAATAATCATGAGCGTAATAGACTTATTAAATTCACATTCTAAAACAGCATTTTCTTTTGAAATCCTGCCTCCCCTTAAGGGGAACAATTTTTCCAAAGTGTGTGCGATTATTGATAAATTGCGCGAATTCGATCCCAAATATATCAATATTACCACACATCACAGCGAAAATATCTACAAGGAAATTCCGGACGGATCATTGAAAAAAGTCAATGTCCGTAAGCGTCCGGGGACGGTAGCCATTGCCGGCGCCATTCAAAACCGGTATAAAATTCCGGCCGTACCCCATATTATTTGCAAAGGTTTTACCAAAGAAGAAACCGAATATGCGTTGATCGATTTGCAATACTTGGGCGTAACCGATTTGCTTTTGTTGCGGGGCGATGCCAATAAATTGGAAAAGGATCAAATTGATCCGGCTAAATGCCATGCGCATACCACAGATCTTATCGGACAGGTCAGCCTTTTTAATCAAGGAACCGATGTGGAAGGAAATTTGTTTGATAAACCGGAAACGCCTTTTTCTTTCGGCGTAGCCTGTTATCCCGAAAAACACGAGGAAGCGCCGAACATGGAGTCGGATATTGCTTTCCTGAAACAAAAAATTGCCGGAGGAGCGGAATATGCGGTTACCCAGTTGTTTTTCGACAACCGGAAATACTTTGAATTTGTAGAACGTTGCCGGCAGGAAGGCATTACCGTTCCGATTATTCCGGGAATTAAGCCCATTGTTTTCTTGGATCAACTGACGGTTTTGCCGCGGGTTTTCCGCTCGGATATTCCGGAAGTCTTGGCAAATGAATTGCGGAAATGCAAAACCAACGAGGATGCCAAACAAGTCGGCATCGAATGGAGCATCGGGCAATGCAAGGAATTGATAGAGGCAGGCGTTCCCAGTTTGCATTTTTATACCTTAATGGCTACCGATAGTGTCAAAAAAATAGCTCAAGCCATTTACTAATGTTTTTCAAAGACATCATCGGACAAGCAGAAACCAAGCAGCGGTTGATTCAATCGGTG
>JAISKT010000370.1 GCA_031261295.1 Candidatus Symbiothrix sp.
GATGACCCCAGCGGTATTATTTCGGGTATTAGTTTACCTACTGCAACATCAGGTACGGGTAGCAGTACGCAGAACTTCAGCGTGACATTTGCTTCTAATGTCGAAAGCATTGTGAGGGGTACAAGTGCGACTGCTCGACTCGCGGCTTCGTATGTGGACAATACAAGTATTGTGCGTTATGCCTACTTGGATGTGATCGTTAAGGACAACATCTGCTGCGCCTATGCGTTAGGCAATGATGGTATGTGCTATACTCGCACATCAACCGCGTCGACGGCGGGTAGTAAGCCCAATTGCGCCGCTGGATGGGCTAACGCGACCATTGCACAACTGAAGTCCGCCGTGTCGGCGGCGAACTGGTACAAGGTAGCTGGGTCAGCTGGCTGCTGGGAAAATCATAACTCTTTGGATTATAACGCGTTTAGAGTAGACTGCGCGACATGCTCATACCTCTTGACGTACGATCATGACCATGTGGCGTCGCTCCGAGCACTATGCCGCCGATGAGGCCTCACCGCTCAATTTAGGTTACTAACGACTAACGACAATATTTCAATCAATATTTATGATTGAACCGGTTGTTTATACACATGATTCATTAGGGAGCAGAATTCCAACCATTGAAAAATAAAAACAGGGTGAAATAGTTAGCGGTTAAATCTTCGGGGTTGCGTTTCCATATCGTTAGATAAACGAGAGTAGAAACGCAACCTTTTGTATTTTTGATGAATGTTTACCTATGAAGGAAATTATGATGCGATTCGACTAATTTTTATCCGTTTCTTTATTTTTCACAAAAAAATTCCTACATTTGTATTCAAAACTTACAATACAGATGAAAAAGGAAAGTTTTGTTTCTATTGCCGATTGTTCCAAAGAAGACATTCTTCATATTGTCAGGAAAGCTGAGTTCTTTGAGCAAAATCCGAATCAAAAGCTATTGGAGGGGAAGGTTTGCGCCACCCTTTTTTTTGAGCCTTCTACACGCACCCGGCTGAGTTTTGAAACGGCTATCAACCGCTTGGGCGGGCGGGTGATCGGTTTTAGCGATGCATCGACTACCAGTTCGTCCAAAGGCGAAACGCTGAAAGACACGATTAAGATGGTGAGCAATTATGCGGATGTGATTATCATGCGGCATCACTTGGAAGGAGCGGCAAGGTATGCTTCCGAAGTGACGGACATCCCCATTATCAATGCGGGTGACGGCGCCAACCAGCATCCTTCGCAAACCATGCTGGATATTTATTCCATCTACAAAACGCAGGGGACGTTGGAAAACCTGACAATCACCATGGTGGGCGATTTGAAATACGGCCGCACGGTGCATTCGCTGCTTACCGGCATGTCGCATTTCAATGCCACTTTCCATTTCGTGGCGCCCGAAGAATTGCGGTTGCCGGAAATTTACAAACAGTTTTTGGATGCAAAAGGTATCCGGTATTACGAACATACGGATTTTTCACAAAAAGTAATCAATGAGTCGGATATCCTGTACATGACGCGCGTACAACGGGAACGGTTTACCGATTTGATGGAATATGAAAAAGTGAAAAATGTCTATGTACTCAATAACAAGATGTTGGACAACAGTAAAGAGAATCTCCGGATTTTGCATCCCCTGCCCCGCGTCAATGAAATTGCCTACGATGTGGACGATAATCCGAAAGCGTATTATTTTGAACAAGCAAAAAACGGCGTGTACGCAAGGCAGGCGATTATTTGCAAAGTATTGAATATTACCAACTGATGCTTCCGTCATTTCGAGCGGAGCGAGAAATCTAAGGCTCAGCCGTAGGTCCTACGGAACAAATTAGATTTCTCGCTCCGCTCGAAATGACGAACACAATTAAAGCACATAAAAATGGAAAAGAATAAGAAAGAACTCCACGTGGCGGCGCTTCAAAACGGTACCGCGATTGATCATATTCCTTCGGAACAATTGTTCAAGGTCGTATCCCTGCTGGGAATAGAAAACCTGAATACCCCGGTGACTATCGGTTACAACCTGGACAGCAAGAAGATGGGGAAGAAAGGCATCCTGAAAATCGCCGATAAATTTTTTGAAGAAGATGAAATCAACCGCATCTCGTTGATTGCCCCTTCCGTAAAACTGAACATTATACGGGATTATGAAGTGGTGGAAAAAAAATTAGTTCACCTGCCCGATGAACTTTTAGGCTTGGTTAAGTGTAATAATCCTAAGTGTATCACAAATAACGAACCGATGAAGACACGCTTCAAAGTAATTGACAAAGAGCACGTGACGCTCAAATGTCATTATTGTGATATGAAAACAAAAAAAGAAGATATTGTTCTTTTGTAGTGGAAAATTGAAAGTGGAAAGATGAAGCAGGATTGGAGACCAGGGACATTGGTTTATCCGCTGCCGGCCGTAATGGTGACAGTGGGAAATGAGGAGAGCGAATACAATATTTTGACTATCGGTTGGACAGGTACGATTTGTTCCGATCCGGCGATGTGTTATATTTCGGTTCGTCCCGAAAGGTATTCCTACGATATTCTCAAGAAAAACATGGAATTTGTGATTAATCTTACCACCGAAGAACTGGCTTACGCTACAGATTGGTGCGGCGTCCGTTCGGGAAAAGATTACAACAAATTCAAGGAAATGAACCTGACTCCCGGTCAATCACACGTAGTGAAAGCGCCTTACATCGAAGAGGCGCCCTTGTGCATCGAATGCCGGGTAAAAGAAATTCTCCCGTTGGGAACGCACGATATGTTCATCGCGGAAGTGGTCAACATCCTGGCCGATGATAAATTTATTGATCCGGAAACAGGCGGTTTCGACATGAAAAAAGCCAATATCCTGGCTTTCGTTCACGGGAAATATTATGGTTTGGGCGAACTGATCGGCAAATTCGGTTGGAGTGTGCAACGGAAACACAAATGAAAAAGCGTTTGGGACATATCTGCTTGTGGGCTATCCTGTTCGTATCTTTGACAGGACAAACGGTCTGCGCCCAGGAATCGTATTATCACGAGCGCCGGAACAACCGGGAGCATCGCATTTTTAATTACGGGCTTAAAGTGGGTTTGAATGCGCCGGCGACTACCCGTTACAGCGCCATTTTTGATGAAACCCCACTGACCAACGAATCTTTCCATAATAAAACGGGTTACGATGTCAATGCGTATTTCCGAATCAACATCGATTATTTTTTCATGCAACCGGAATTGGAGTGGCGACTGCTGAAACAGAATATTTCTTTTTCTGTTCCTGCCGAACTGACCACCGACCTTACGTCCACCGAATTTTCTATTACAGCCCAAACAGCCAATACGAATGTCCTGGTAGGATACAATATAGTCAAAAACGGGCCTTTCCTGTTAGGCGCCTATATCGGCCCTTCTTTCCGTTGCAACTTCAATACCCGGTATGATGATATACGGGAAATACACCCCGGATTCACAAATAAAAACCTGCAATACAACATTTATGGTGCGGCGGGCTTTTCAATTATTATTGCAAAAGTTCATTTTGATATCCGGTACAAAATAGGTTTTCTGGATGCCGATATCCATTTTAATGAAATGGAAGAAAGCTCGGAAACACTTGAAAAATTATCCCTTCACAAGCGGGAAAATATCCTGAGTTTTGCATGTGGAGTTATGTTTTAACATATTAACAAAATAATATATTAATAAAATGAAAAGAGACGATTTAATTTTTAACTTTATCAACAAGGAATACACTCGTCAATCCTCCGGGATTGAGTTGATTGCTTCGGAAAATTTTGTAAGTGACGAAGTAAGGGAAGCCGCCGGTTCCATCCTGACCAATAAATACGCCGAAGGCTATCCGGGAAAAAGATATTACGGTGGTTGTCAAGTGATTGATGAGATAGAACAAACAGCCATCGACCGTTTGAAACAACTTTTCAAAGCGGAATGGGCGAATGTTCAACCGCACTCCGGCGCCCAGGCCAACATGGCCGTATTTTTGGCGTGCCTCCATCCGGGCGATAAATTCTTAGGATTAAATCTGTCTCACGGAGGCCATTTAAGTCACGGTTCTCCCGTCAATTTTTCCGGATTAATTTATCATGCCTTGGAATACAATGTGCAGGAATTGACCGGATTGGTCGATTACGAACAATTGCAGGAAGTGGCATTGCGGGAACACCCCAAATTGATTATCGCCGGCGCTTCCGCTTATTCCCGTGAATGGGATTACGCCCGCATCCGCCAGATTGCCGACCTGATTGGCGCTATCTTTATGGTGGACATGGCGCATCCCGCCGGTTTGATTGCCGCCGGTTTGTTGAAAAATCCGGTACAATATGCCCATATCGTGACTTCCACTACGCATAAAACCCTTCGCGGCCCGCGCGGCGGCGTCATCCTGATGGGAAAAGATTTTGAAAATCCCTGGGGAAAGAAAACGCCGAAAGGAGAAACGAAAATGATGTCGGCGCTATTGGATTCCGCCGTATTCCCGGGAACTCAGGGCGGTCCGCTGGAACATATCATTGCCGCTAAAGCAATTGCTTTTAATGAAGCCTTGCAACCGGAATACATCACGTATCAAACACAGGTAAAGAAAAATGCGGCTGCGATGGCCAACGCATTGATGGACAAAGGATACAAAATCATTTCCGGCGGAACCGACAATCACTTGATGCTGGTGGACCTCCGTTCCAAATTTCCCGAACTGACCGGTAAACAAGCGGAATTGGCTTTGGTAAAAGCCGATATTACCGCCAACAAAAACATGGTGCCGTTCGACAGCCGTTCGCCGTTCTTAACGTCGGGCCTCCGTTTCGGAACGCCGGCCATCACTACCCGCGGCGCCAAAGAGCCGTTGATGGGCGACATCGTGGATTTAATCGACACGGTGCTTTCCAATGTAGAGAACGATGCGGTAATTAAATCGGTATCCGAAAAAGTCAACGCTATCATGAAGGATTATCCATTATTTGCCTGGTAAGAATATGGCTTTTTTTATCCTTGCATTTTTAGTTCATACATCCATTAATCTATACATCTTTTACAGGGGGTGGAAATCACTCCCTGCTTCTTTTTTTGTAAAAATCGCTTATAGCGTTGTCTTCCTTATTTTTTACAGTTCGTTCATTATTGCCATGCTTGGAAGAAATTCCTTGCCGCTGGAATTGCAAAAAGTATTGTATTTTATTGGGACTTGTTGGCTGGGAGCGATGGTGTATCTCCTGTATTATTTCCTGATTACGGATTTGCTATACGGTTTCAACCGGTGGAAGCGATTTCTTCCGAAAGCCCTTTCCTCTACCTTGTTTCACCACATTCAGGTAATTTCCGGTTATGCTATTGTGCTGGTTATCCTGTTGTTCGGTTATCACAAATTTACTCATCCGAGTATTGTAGAACAAGAGATCAGCATTGCTAAAACCGGCGGGAAATACAAGGAATTGAAAGTCGTAGCGTTCAGTGATACACACTTGGGCGTGGCGATAGACAAGAAGCGATTGCAAAAATACGTGCAACTTATCAATGCCCAACAACCCGATATTATTTGGATGGCCGGAGATATGATTGACAACAATGCGCTACCGCTGAATGAGGAAAAGATGTATGAAGAAATCAATCAACTGCAAGCGCCTCTGGGTGTGTATTTTTGCTTGGGCAATCATGAATACCTGAGCAGTATCGGCCCCAGCATGGATTTTCTCCGGAAAACGAATATGACTTTACTGATTGACAGCGTAGCCCAAGTGGATGACAGTTTTTGGATGATTGGGCGCAACGATAAACAAGGAGGTTACCGGAAACCGTTGAAAGAGTTGGTCGCACAAACCGATTCTTCCCAACCGGTATTCTTGTTGGATCACGAACCGTATTTTCTGGAAGACGCCGTAAAAAACGGTATCGACTTGCAATTTTCGGGTCATACACACAACGGCCAGTTATGGCCATTCAACTACATTGTAAAAAAGATATTCGAAATCGGCCACGGGTACAAACCAATCGGAAACACGCAGATATACGTTTCTTCCGGCTTGGGCTTGTGGGGGCCGCCTTTCCGCGTGGGCACCCAATCCGAAATAGTCATTTTCAATATCAAATTTTATTGATTACCTTTGTGAACTAAAAACTAAAAGCTAAAAACTAAAAGTTACGCAAAGCGCGGATAATAAATAGGCGTCAGCCAACTTTTAGTTTTTAGTTCTTAGTTTTTAGTTCACAAAGTTTTTAACTTTTAGTTTTTAGTTTATATGATAACAGCAGACCAATTACGTGAAGTGTTGGAGCGCGAGTCCGCGCTGAGGGGGTATCTTTGACGTCGATGCTAAAACAATTCAATTAGAAGAAGAAGAACTTCGCACGCAAGCGCCTGATTTTTGGGAAGATCCCAAACGGGCCGAAGAGCAAATGCGCAAAGTACGCGCCATCAAATTTTGGATTATCGCTTACAACGAAATCAAATCGGCTGCCGACGAATTGCAGTTGGCTTTTGATTTCCAGAAAGAAGGCATCACCACCGAGGAAGAAGTGGATGAAGCTTATGCACAGGCTATTGCCTTGCTCGAAAATCTGGAGTTGAAAAACATGCTTCGGTCGGAAGAAGACCATTTGGGAGCCGTGTTGAAAATCAACGCCGGCGCCGGTGGAACGGAAGCGCAGGACTGGGCCGAGATGCTTTACCGCATGTACAGCCGCTGGTGCGAAAGCAAAGGATATAAAGTAACTGTCACCAACTGGTTGGACGGGGACGATGCCGGGATTAAAACCGTAACGCTTCAGGTAGAAGGCGATTATGCTTACGGTTATCTGAAAAGCGAGAACGGCGTTCACCGTTTGGTGCGCGTGTCTCCCTACAATGCCCAAGGCAAACGGATGACCTCTTTTTCATCGGTAGCGGTCGTTCCTTTGGTGGACGACACGATTGAAATAGATGTGAACCCGGGCGACATCACTTGGGATACTTTCCGTTCGAGCGGAGCCGGCGGTCAGAACGTGAACAAAGTAGAAACAGGCGTTCGTTTACATTACAATTACAAAGATCCCGATTCGGGTGAAGTAAAAGAAATCGTCATTGAAAATACAGAATCGCGTTCCCAGTTCGGAAACAAAGACAATGCCATCCGTCTGTTGAAATCGCAATTGTATGAATTGGAATTGGAACGGCGGCGGAAAGCATCGGCCAAAATAGAAGCCGGCAAGAAAAAAATCGAGTGGGGTTCGCAAATCCGTTCGTATGTTTTCGACGACCGGCGGGTGAAAGACCACCGCACGGATTACCAGACATCCAATGTAGGTGCAGTGATGGACGGCGATTTGGACGCATTCATCAAAGCCTATCTGATGGAGTTTGGCGGAGAGAGCTAAGAACTAAAAACTAAGAACTAAAAACTAAAAGTTACGCAAAGCGCGGCAATAGGCGTCAGCCAACTTTTAGTTTTTAGTTTTTAATTTTTAGTTCTTTTTCTTGTATAATCCAATAAAAGTTGTAATTTTGCACTCGCTTTCAGAAAAGAAGCAGGTCCTATAGCTCAGTTGGTCAGAGCATCTGACTCATAATCAGGGGGTCCTTGGTTCAAGCCCAAGTGGG
>JAISKT010000052.1 GCA_031261295.1 Candidatus Symbiothrix sp.
TAACAAATCATTTACTGAAATCATTCCCTTGGCAAACGAGAACGATATAATTTATTGCGACCCGCCTTATTTTGGGCGGCATGTTGATTATTATAACGGATGGAAGGAGGAAGATGAAGGCAACTTATTTCAATTATTAAGTGAAACAAAAGCAAAATTCATTCTTTCCACGTGGCACCATAACGATTGGCGCGAAAACGAAATGATAATAAAATATTGGAACAAATTCAATATCATTACCAAAGACCATTTTTATCACAACGGTGCGAATATCGAAAATCGCAAATCAGTTGTTGAGGCTTTGGTTTGTAATTTTGACACAAACGATTTTGCACAACACAATCACGGAGAAAAAGAGAAAGCAAAGATTGTGCAGTTGGAATTGTTTCAGGAAATTGTATAGCCATTTCCGGGTCACCTCGTCTGCTATCGTTCAAACGTTAAATCCTGAAAATATGCTTATTATATTGCAAACGTTAGTGCCTGCGGTATTTCGGCAGAAGCAATGGTGGTAAGAAAGTGGTCGGCGCGTTCGACAATTTTTTGCCAAATGGACAGCGAATTAAAAAAAAGCGTATATTTGCAGTTTTAAAATAAATGACGAAAAAATAGTGGAGATAAAAAATGGATGAAAAAATGTTTATAAACCGGGAAGAATTCAGAAAATGGCTGACGGAAAATGCGCTTTCTGATAATGGAATATGGCTTGTTTTTGATAAGCAAAAAAAATCTTCATTATTAAGCGCCGGCGAAGCATTAGAAGAAGCATTGTGTTTTGGTTGGATAGACGGTCCAATGGAAAGTTTGAAAAAGAAATTTGAAGAAAATAAAAAGAAATGAAAAATTTAATTAAATTACATGTAGCGCCCGAAAATTCTGCCATAGCAAAAGGATTTGGCGAGGTGCATTATGTCGATTCGTATCGTTTGGAAAAAGCGACGGATGACTCACTTCAAAAAGTAACGGCTGATTTTTTCGCATTGCCGAAATGGGTGGAGTGGTTGCTGAATTTGCGCGACCTTATCGTTAAGCCTTTCGGCTTGAAAACAGGCAAAAACATCGAGAAGAAAACAGACCAATCGACGGAAGATTATTTCTTTCCGGTGCTTGAATTGCTCGATAACGAAGTGGTAATGGGCGAAAGCGATGCTCACCTCAATTTCCGCGTTTCCGTCTTAATCGACCGTTCGGCAAATCTCATTTTTGTCACGACCGCCGTTCATTATAATAACGTTTGGGGACGGCTCTATTTTTTGCCTGTTCGACCTTTTCATGGCATGATTGTAAAAGCCTGCGTGAAACACCTGAATAAATGAAATGACAACAACAAACACCACAACCGATGAATATTATTGATGAATTTGAGCATAATAATTTGTACCTTTATGCCGTTTTTCTGACAAGACTGTCAAAGGTTGTCAAAATAAAATAGTAATTTTGAAAAAAAAATAAAAATATGACATTTGAAAAAATAAATCAGTTACTCAAAATCAATACCACAGTAAAAATGATTACTGCGGATAATGCGCCTTTGGTTATTGGTTTTCTTTTCAAATCCTTCAAGCAAGAACAAGATAATTTAATTTCCAATTCAATTATAGAGCGAGATTTAGTTTCTAATCTTACTGATTATCTTTAACAGATAAAAGATGAAACACCCATGACGCGACTCCGTCGCCCAAGAGGATGAAAATAATTGATGCAAAGATATAGTAAATTTTCAAATAATCCTAATTTTTTTGCATAATTAAATTTGAAACAAAAGTACGCTTTTTATTTGTTTTTTTTACATTCTCTTTATAAAATTTAGTTTTTTTAACTTATTTATTGGGATTATTTCCTTCTAAATGTTATAAGCAATCAAAATCAGAGAAATCCGGTATAGGTTAGTTGTATTTAAATTGCAGCGTTAATTCTTGTATAAACGTTAAAATATAGATTTTATGAAAAAGATTGCATTATTTATTTTATTATCATTTGTGAGTTATGGTATTAAATCACAAACAAGTGCCGATCAGCTATGGGTGTGGGATACAGGGGTTAACGAGGCTCCTTCCGCATTCAGCCGACAGCTCCGTATCGATTTTAAGCAACGATCAACCATCGGGGTTCCGGGAGACGGAACCTTTTCGGGAAATCTAACCATAGCTCCGTGGGATAGTTATCTGGGAGGTCCAAATCATCAATTGAATTTTAATGAAGGCGGCATATTTTATCGTACAGGATATCACGGTTCTTCTTGGAATGATTGGAGAAAGGTATTGGTAGAAGGTCCGTCTGGAGTAGTAGGCATAAACGGCTCTGGTGCCACCGGTGGTGCTTTGGCTATTTCCAATAGTAGTAAAACTCAGGCCGGAGAAGCCAACGAATGGAGAATATATAATATGACCTCACCGTATGGCAATTCATTACAGTTTTGGGCGTATGATGCTGTTCAAAACTGTGCAGGTGGACTATGTGCTAATCGTTTCACTTTGATGGATAATGGTAATGTGGGCATTGGCACGATGAATCCAACAGCCAAATTGGAAGTTGACGGAACTATTCGTGCAACAGAAACGAAAATAGGAACGGGTTGGGTGAGTGGAAATTTTAGGTTAGGTGATATAGGCGATGGTGGCAATCTAAATGTTCCTTTGGGGAGCCTTACTAAGCAATATAATATTGATTTTACCGGATATTGGGATTCCGCACCCGATCTGGTCGGAGCACGTATTGCTGCTCTAAGACATAACAATTGGCAAGATAATATAGCCGGAATTCAAAGCACAAGCCTTGCTTTTTACACCAATCCTTCAGGCGCATGGACAAGCGATTTGACCGAACGTATGCGTATCACTCCAGCAGGTAATATTGGTATTGGTACAATGAATCCACAAAACCTGTTGGATGTCAATGGAACTATCCGTGCGAAAGAAGTAAAGGTAGAAACCGGTTGGGCAGATTTTGTTTTCAACGAAGACTACAATCTGCGACCTTTATCGGAAGTCAATACGTTTATCAAAGCAAACAAGCATTTGCCGGAAATTCCTACTGCTTCGGAAGTGAAAAGCGAAGGTGTTAATTTGGGTGAAATGCAGACGAAATTACTTCAGAAAGTGGAAGAACTTACGTTGTATTTGATTCAACAGGAGAATACTATTCAGGAACTGAAAAGTGAAATTCAGGAACTGAAAGCAAAATAATCACCAAAATATATCCGTATGAAAACAATAAAAAATTTATTAATCGTTGCAGGAGTATTTTTATTCTGTCATTTTGCTTTTGCTCAAACGATTACCTTTGGCTATGATACCGCAGGTAATCGGATAAATAGGGTCATAGAAGTCCAATTAAGGTCAGGGGAAACAGACGAGGAGCCGCCAAAGGAGTACGCTGAGGCTCTTGCGGAAATGGTAATTAAAATTTACCCGAATCCAACGGAAGGATTGTTGCACGTGAGCATAGAAAATATGCCCGAAGGTGTAACAGCTCAAATTGCGCTCTATCAATTGAACGGCAATTTGATTATCACTCAAAAAGGCATTCAAAATTTTACCGAGTTGAATATTAGCAATCAGCCGGCAGGGGTTTATCTGTTGCGTATTATTGCAGGAGATGAACATACGGAATGGAAAATTATTAAGAAATAGTCTAAACTATCAAAAAAAATCAGAATATGAAAACGCTATATTCCATAATTTCAATAATTGTCTTTTTGACTTATTTTCAGCCTGTTGCTTTTTCTCAAACAGCAGAAGCCGAAACTTGGACTTTGGCAACCGGCGTGAGCGGCAATAAAACTTATATTGCACGGGAATCCATCAGTTTAAAGCCCGGATTCAGTTATACAGCAACATCCGGCAATGCTTTTCACGGAAAAATAGATCAAACGTTGGTGTTTCCGCCAACAGGGAATGAGTATGCCGTCCCGAATGGAACTATTACGAACAATCCGGCGTTAGGGGCAGCAGTCGGCAATTTGTCCGGAGCTTTGGATGTCAGTCCAAGCGGAGCTGCCACTTATAGTGTTCCGATTGAAATCCCTGCAGGGATTCAAGGGATGCAACCAACTGTTTCTTTGGTATATAATAGCCAATCGGGGAATGGAATTGCCGGAATGTGTTGGAATATTAGTGGGTTATCCATGATTTCTCGTGTGCCGAAGACTTACTACTATGATAATGACAGAAGTGGTATTATATGGAACAATACCAGTCCATTGGCTTTGGATGGGCAACGGTTAATTGTAGTAAATAGTTCATGGGGAACAGACAGTATAGAGTATCGTACGGAAAGTGGGTTAGATAAGATTATGGGATACAGCATTAGTGCCAATGGTCCCTCGTCATTCAAAATATATACTAAAGATGGTCGTGTTTTAGAGTATGGTGGAACAACTGAATATCTTGTTTTAATCCAGGGATCATACTATTTAGGTTGGGCTTTACGCAAAGTAACGGACACAAATGATAATTATGTAAAATATACCTACGCAAAGACAACTTGGAAAACAAATTACTATGGCGATAATCGAATTTCCCAAATCGAATATGGTAACGGCACGGCCAAAGTTGCAAGCGTGCATTTTCAATATAAAAATAAGACATCTTCTTTTATTCAATATATTGGAGGAATTGAAACAAAAAACCAGCTAATTTTGGATAAAATTGAAGTGAAAGGGATCAATAATGAATTACAAGAAACGTATCAATTAAGTTATGATGTAGTAGATTCTAATGATTTTTTAACACAATTAAAAAGAATCAATGCTTCCGGTGAATTTATCCATCCGTTGAAATTTGAATGGAGTGAAAGAAATTATGCAATTTCGGATACAACTAAAATGACTTTTAGTGTATATCCTTCTTATATTAATTATTGTCAAAATCAAGGATATTCAATTACAAGTTTCTTAAAAAAATTTGGCGATATCAATGGAGATGGATTGACGGATGTTATTGTTAAAGCCAGTTATAAAAAAGGTAGTAATGAAAAACATTATTGGGTTGCTTATCTAAAACAACCAAACAATAATCAATATCAATACGCGTATGAGCAAGAATGGGATAAAGATAAAGAAACAGTTTTTCTGCTCATAGATAGAGACCATGATGGTGCAGATGAGTTATATATAGGAAAATATAGTAATCCAACAACTAATCACTATTATATTGATATTGACTGTTATAAATACAACAATGCTACAATGACCCATTCTTCTGACAGTGGTCAATCTGTTTTTTCAAGTGATTATGCTAATCGAAAAGACTCTTATATTGTTCCTGTGGATGTTTCAGGTAATGGGAACACTGATTTTTTTCTTTTTTCTAAAAATAATAAATTACTCTCTCCTTTGGATTTTGGTTCGAATAGTTTAGGTGGTAATGCTAATTCTCGTATTTATATAACAGATATTAATGGAAACGGGAAAAATGAAATAATGTATGTTGTCAACAATACCACAACATTTTATGAATATAATAGCTCATCGAATCAATTTGAAAGTATTAACACAGCAAGTGGTTTCAATTATGAAGATTATATTTATGTTGGAGATTTCAATGGAGACGGAAATACTGATTTGTTAGTTCAAAAAAAGGGAACTTATGAAAATGTAATATGGGTTTCTACCGGAACCTCTTTTTATCAAACTTCATTGGGAAGTAATATTATTAATTCTACGAAAACCAGGACTGTATACTACAACACAAATTCAGCAATGATATTTCGTCCCAGTAAACAATTATTAGACATCAATCAAGATGGTAAAACAGATATTGTGAGTTGTGATTTTCCGCAAAACTCATCTTTAAGCCGGCTGAAAATCTACATTAATACAGGAAATGGTTTTGAAGAAAAACAATCTATTGAGCAATCGTTTGATGTATTAAAAAGTTTGAGTGGGAGAGGAAAATTTACTTCTACAACAAACAAAGGAATTGTTACTGAAAATTGGTTTAATGCAGCTTCATTGTATTATGTAACATTGTGTCCAACTGTTCAATTCAATAAAATAACAGGTGTTACAGATGCCTTCAACACAAAAGTAAATATCTCATACCAAAATGTAAACACTCCTCAAAAGGTCATTGCAAAGATTGATAGTAATACGGGAGATGAATCTATGTCCGGGATTTCACATAGCTTGCCAACTGAATTAGAGGTAGTTAAAGACGTGACAACAACCAACGTAAATACCGGCTATACGTTTAACAAACCGCATATTCATTGGCAAGGCCGTGGATTCTTAGGATTTGACAGTATTCAAATAAAGGATAATATCAATTCTATTGTAACGGCAACCAAATCTAAAGTAAATTCAACATTTTATTTCTTGTATCCTTATAAAACAACTGTTAAGACTACCGGTGGTGCCAACATCAGCGAAAGTGTCAGTAACTATACGATTGTGAACGAAAGTAATAAGAAATATTTTGTGAGATTTGATTCTCAGGTTGCAACCGATGCTTTGAAAGGAATAACAACTACAACGACTTATTCCAATTATGATTCGGAACGGAATCCTCAAACGATACTAACGGATTTTGGGAATGGGATCACGAGCACAAAAACGTTGACATACATAAAAAAGGGATCCCGGTTTTTTAACAAAATTTCCTATCAAAAAGTGACTCAAACCACACCTAATGTTCCAAATTACATGCGTGAGGAATATTCTTTCTACGATGGAAAAGGAAATCTAACTTATCAAGTCAAAGATTCGACCGATACCAATAAAGTGCAAACTTTTTATAGTAATTACGACCAATATGGGAATCCCCGGACTATTACAGCTAAAGCCAACGGTGTTTCCCGTACGCAGTCGTTTACCTATACTTCCGGACGCTTTGTACAATCCAAAACCAATCATTTAGGCGAAACAACGACCTACAATTGGAATGAGTCAAAAGGGTTATTGAACAGTGAAAGCAATCGTTTGGGTACTACTTCCTACCAATATGATAATTGGGGACGGCTAAAAATGACTACTTATCCCGATGGACTTAAATCAGCGTCGACTTTGCAATGGGCGGGCACCACAGCCGGAAAACCCACCAATGCCAAATATTACAGTTATAACGAAACTTCCGGACAATCGCCGGTCATAATTTGGTATGATGCTTTAGGACGAGAACTTCGCAGCGAATCGTATGGCTTAAACAAACAGAAGATTTGGATTGATACGGAATATAACACCAAAGGACAAGTCTATCGCGTATCGGAACCCTATTTTAATACAGGCACAAAAACATGGGCTTCTACTTACTCGTATGATACTTACGGCAGGGTTAACGCTATTGTTACGCCGATGGGAACCACCAATTACGCCTATTCCGGATTAACAACTACTGTCACTTCCCCGACCGATACAAAAGCAACCACGATTAATTCGGCCGGGCGAGTGACTTCGGAAACCACCAATGGCAAATCAGTTTCTTTCACGCATTATGCCTCCGGACAAGTCAAAACGGCAACTCCCGAAGGCGGTCAAGCATTGACGATGGAATATGATTTGCAAGGCAATCGCACCAAATTAATAGACCCCGATGCCGGGACGATTAGCTCACAATACGATGGTTGGGGACAATTAAAAACAGAAAAACAAAAAATTCATCTAAGTGCTGATTCCATAATTACGAATTATTATTATCATACTTCAGGACTATTAGACTATAAGTCTCGCAATGACTCAATAACCAATTATGAGTATGACAACTTGTATCGACTCAAACGAGTGTCCATAGCCGGAAAACATTCTCAAGCATACGGATATGACCAATGGGACAGAATAATTGAAACACGAGATACAGTAGAAAATAACAAAGTGTTTGTTCGTCAAACCCAATATGACCAACTGGGACGTGTGTATAAAGAAATCTATCCGGACGGTTATTACATTACCAACACCTACGATTCCTACAGTAATTTGACGAAAGTGAGCGATGCGGCTCACGGGGCTATTTGGCAGGCAAGGGAAATGAATGCTCGCGGACAATGGACAAAAACCCAAACAGGGAATAAAGAAACCCTCTACTTTTTTGACGACCGAGGTTTCCCGACCGGAATTTTTATGCCCAATACCATCAATTTGGCTTATTATTGGGATGAAAAAGGCAATATGACTTGTCGTTGGGATGATTTTGGAAACAGTGAAAACGTGGATTATGACAATCTAAATCGTTTGATTAATTACAATGCTTTTAATAATGGGGCTGCCTCATGGAATACCCTGAATTATAATGCTCAAGGCAATATTACTCAAAAAAGTGATTTGAATGATATTACGATGGGCTATGGCGAAATTGATGGAAAGAAACCGCACGCTTTGACCAGCATTGCAGGGATTCCGGCTTTAATTTCGAGCAATCAAGCCATCACTTACACCGATTTCAAGAAAGTAAAAACTATCTTTGAAAGCGGTAAAATGTTAACAATAGACTACGGCACGGACGAGCAACGCATCAAATCGGTATTGACTAAACCCGGTACTGCTGCCTTGACCCGTTATTACATGGGCGATTACGAAGAAGAGGTGCAGAATGGTAATGTCAAAAAAATTCACTACATTTGTGGCGGCAATGGTTTGGCGGCAGTATTAGTGGACAACACTTTGTACTACGCGCACACCGATTATCAGGGTTCTTTGATAGTTTTATCGAATACAGACGGCTCCATCGCCCAACGTTACGCTTACGA
>JAISKT010000062.1 GCA_031261295.1 Candidatus Symbiothrix sp.
TCAAAAAGAATGCGGTTTTTTAAGTCGTGGCTCTCATTAATCAGGTTATTGACCGCAAAAGTATTCAACAGCCAGGCACGCAAACTACTATTCTCTATATCCTCTGTATTTTCAATGGACTACCGGTTATAGTGGTCGCACTCAATGTTTATGTCGAACAAATCCTCGATTGCCTTTCTGTGATTATGGAATGTGCGCAACGGCAAATCTTTTCCTTCGCTCCAATCTGTGTTCAGCCATTTGCGGTTGATTTCCTCAAAGGTAATCTTGCCTGCCCGATAAACTGTGTCGGCAAGCCAAATATAGCGATTCAGTATGCTTTTTGCCATGTGTTAAATTATTTATTTTGCTATCAGGTTATTCAGCGACCGGGCCAATTCGCCCAGGGCATTGATATTAATCATCTCTGCATTGTTGCCATACATATATTGACAATCGGCAAAGGTGCTTTTTATTTCCCCGATGTTCCATTTTTCGGAAACAATGAAATAGGACAAGACGTGAATGCCTTTCCGTTTCATCCGCAATATCTCGTTCCGGATATGCTCTATCGCCGGTTGTCCTTCGTAACAACATCGATCGTCGATAACAAAACCGGGTAGCCCGTCGTAAAAATTGACAAAATATTTCTCGGAATTTTCGTCCGCTTCCTTTTCAATCCAATCGGTGATAACGGAATAACACAATCCTTCGGGAGTCGGGCCGGAAGCTTTCAAAAAAGGAAACAATTGTTTTATCTTGCTGATTTTATCCCGTTTGCTGTCGTAAGCAATTAAAACGACCGGCAATCTCGTTCCTTCCGAAAGGAGATGATAACGGAAAGAAATGGTCACATGAATGTTTTTAATTAAAAAAGCGGCCTGAGCGATTGCTACAGCTGTTTTGATGCTTTTTAAGAAGCAAGTTCCCTGCATGGAATGGGAGCCGTCAATGGAAATATGAATGTTGACTGCCGGAAATGACTCTTCTTTCTCTTGATAGAAAATATCGTTATTCCCGCAAATGACCGAATGTAGCAATCGTTTGTCGATTTTCCCCTTTTGAAGGCGGGAAAAATGGGTTTGCCGTTCGTTGTTCCGGAAGGATATTTTCCTCGCCAACTGATTTCCCAGCCGGATGCCTTCTATCACCGAATTTTCGGTGGGATGGATGTGTTCCGTTTCAAAAAAAGTATATCGTCCCGAAAAAATCATATCGCGATTCAGTTCATTCAGTACAATCACTTTGATTCGCCGGTTGTCATAATACGTTTGATTTTTATTGGACAAATCGCCATACAAGATTTTAAGTTCCTCTTTATGACTGACGGAAATGGATTTTTTCTCCATTTCCATACCGGCCGCTTTCATCACATCCGCTGCCAATTTTTCCGTATCGCCGCCCTCCGGTCCGCTTTTGGAGGAAGGATCATTCCGGGCTTTTTGAATGGTTTCCCATACGTCTATCGCCAGGTTCAGGCTGTCTTCCGCATTTTTTAAGCGGGAAATGGCATTAATGTCTATCAATGATTTCAGTTGGCCGTACATTTTATAAATAGCAGTCGATTGCTCTTTCTTTTCCAAATCGTTCAACGAAACGGTGCAAATCCCTTTATAACAATCACTATGAGCCGCTTGTGCAAATAAAGCGTATAAAAGATGGTTGTAAGTGCATTTATCCAATTGTCCCAGGTTTGTAAGTGCAAGCATTTCAGCCACAAACATTTTGGTGGTCCGATCGGGATTAAAAAACCAGCGGTACGATTCGGTGATATACCCTTTGTATCCCGGCGAGGTACGGATTGCAAAATCGTCCAACCGCCAGTATTCAATCAAGCGGTAAATATTTTCTATTTCGGCAATAAACCGTTTTTTAATTGGGTACAGGGAAGAGGAAGATAAAGTACCATAACGACTTACATAATCATCATTGACCAATGTTATCAACTTGGAAGTAATCCATTTGGTCGTATAAATAAGAGACAACGTTTCGTGAATGGCCAGGCCGACAGTTGCATCTATATTGCTAAGATCCGCAGAGATAATGATTTTATCAATCGTGGATTTTTCGTTATTTACCTTAAATTCGACAGGAATATTGCGTCCGGAAATGATTTTCACGAAATTGGCTACGGCGTTTTGCAACTTGACCAAATCGAACAGGTTATTCAAATTCGACTCCCGGTTGACTAACCAATAATCCGATAATTGCTCATGATTTTCCGTGTGGTTCATTTTTATAAATAGCGTTGAACCAATTGTTTGACAAATGTCCGTTCGCTGTCGTTTCCGCCCACCGGATCGTAAGACGGATAAATCAGGATTTCCGCAGCTTCCCCGAGAGTAAACCCGTTTTCAATTAAGCGCGCCATTTCAAGGGTATTACGGGTAGAAATAGAGGAACTGATTTTGGGATTGTGACTCTGAATTTCTTTCCGTGTTCTTTCGGCGATTTGTGCAATGACATGCAACCATCGTTTTTCCACATTCGGAAAATAAGTCTGAAGAAGTTTATATTCCGTATCCAGGTCCAACAGTTCCATTTCGATTTGCAAAAACCTGTCCAACAAACCTTTATCCATTGTGCGGGAAGAAGTATATTCGTTCCCGATATTGGCGGTAGCCATAAAAGTGACGCCTTCCGCCACAAAAATAGTCGGACTGTCCACCTCTTCGTCCAAACGGAGGTAACGCTGATTGATATCCAGCACAGACATTAAGATATTCCATGCCTCGGGATGCGCCCGTGAGATTTCGTCCAACAAGATAATGGCATTCGGAATTTGAATGGCTTTCACAAAATACGATTGGGAAAAGAACGTTCCGGACGATTTATCGTAGTGGGTATTGCCGATAAAAGTCGAACGCGGATCCTGAGTGCTTCCGCAATTGATATAAAAAAACGGGTGCGAATCTTGATAGGTCGAAGCGATCTGTTTGATAGTAACCGTTTTCCCGCTACCGGCCGGCCCGGTGATTAACACATTTTTACCCAGCAAAACACAATAATTAAGGAATTTCCATTTCACATCGGCAATGAATAATTCTACCGGTTTTGTCTTGGCGCTGTCCTTGATGCGGTCACGTATTGTTTCTTGTTTGTCCATGAAAAATATATCTATCCGTTACAAAGGTACGATTTTTCGCAGGGATTTAGCACATTAAATATTATCTTTGCACAAAACTTATATTTTTAGCCGCAATCGACAGTCATCGACTGTTGAATTGCCGGAAGAATATCTCATACCTCCCACTGTTGCAGTTCTGAAAAAAAAAACGTTACTTTGTATTGAAATTGTGGAATGTTATGACTCAATATGATTACATAAAAGATATTGCAAAATATGGACTTGAAAATGACTATGAGAAGTTGTTTCAAGCTCTAAATGAACTTGTTGATTATTCCAAAAAATCCAACAAGGTAAATTTTGCCATCCAACTTCAAAGCATATTGAAAGAATCTATCCGGCAACAGCAGGTAAGTGGATTGTCTATTGTCGGCTCTCCAAAACACATCCTAAAGGAAGATGAACGGGAACTTGCTGATTTAATTTTAGAAAAACTCACATCCGACTATCGTCTGAAAGATTTGGTATGTACCGAAAATGTCATTTCCGAATTACAACATTTCATCAAAGAACATCAATTTCTGGATTTATTAAACAAATTTGAACTTCCTGTTTCAAACAAAGTTTTATTTCATGGCCCTTCCGGTTGTGGTAAAACTTTGGCAGCGTACGTTTTAGCCGGAGAATTGGAGAAATTAATGATTGTCGTAAATCTTGGCGCAATTGTGTCTTCCAAATTAGGAGAAACGAGTAAAAATTTAGCAAAAATATTTAAGCGTGCTGCTTCTGAAAATGCAATAATTTTTATTGATGAACTGGATAGTTTAGGTAAAGTTCGGGATTACAGCCAAGACCATGGTGAAATGAAAAGAGTTGTAAACACAATTCTTCAATTATTTGATTATTTGCCCAAAGAGAGTCTTATTATTGCTGCAACGAATCAAATAAATATGATTGACGAGGCGTTACGTCGGCGTTTTGACCTTGTCTTAGAATTGGAAAAACCGGACGAAAGGCATGTAAAAGAATTGATTGATAAAACTTTGCAGTCAGGGCATTTTGTGTTTAAAAATAAAAAAGAGGTCAATGATATTATTAAGCAAAGTTTAGGACTTTCTTATTATACAATTCAGAAAACCTTAATTACAGCTATCAAAAGAAGCCTCTTTGAACAAGTTGACAAAGATGCAATAGTTACTGTCATCAATGCCCAAACTTGGAAGGAATTAATTGCCCAAGAACAATTAAACCTCGCTAAATAATTCTAACTCTAACTGTACGCCAGCTTCTGCCTCTAATGTATTTATGGCTTCCAACTCATTTATGGCACATAATCCATCGTACAATTTTCCGGAACTACCATTTTCCTGAATATTTATCACAATAGAGAAGGGATGATCATAATTGTATTGTTCTCTTTCTTCCGCAGTCAATAATTTATTGAACCGTGATGAAACAGCAATTTTAAATGTTCCATTCTCGGCGATTAATCGTTCTTTAGATACGGTAAAAGATATTTTTTGCACATTGCTTAGTGGCTTTCCTTTAAAATAATAGTCTTCTGACCATGACGAATCACTCGAAGAGCTAAGTCTAATTTTGTCCGTATTATTACCATTAACACCAATATCTACCATTTTTTCAATGCCATCTGTATTTTCTACTGTTTTTTCTTCAATATTAAGATTTTTAAATAAGCCAAATGCAATGTGTATCGGACAATATGCCAAATGTGAATTAGGTACAGGCTTAAATTTAAAACACAGTGTTGCAGTTATTTTTAATATTCTTGACTTGCTCAATTTATTTAGAAAATCAGGCAGATGCACCGGAAAAATCAACAAATCATCAGGAGCTATTGATTCTTCTAATACTAAAGTAGCGCTATTTTCATCTGAATAAATACAATCATTCGTATTAGGGATGCCTCTTCCTGTGAGTTGATAGGGTTTACATATTTTTGTTTGCGTAATATATTTTGTAATAAAAGGTTTAATTGAAGCTGAATTAATTACTAAAGCTTTTACCGTCTGTATATTATTGTTTAAATTAGGGTAAGCATTTAACAATCTTGCAGCCAAATTACAAACTAATGGTGTTGAATAGCTTGTCCCCACATCCCTTTTGTAAAATTCTCCTATTTCGGAAGAAATTAATTTAATACCTAAATCAGAGGGGTCTAACAGATTATCAAACTCTCCTCCATAATAAATAATATCCGGTTTAAACAATTGTTTATTCCTGTTTTTGAGGGGTGCATTAACATGATGTCGACACGTATAATACGCCGGTGCATTTTCGTCAAATGCAATTGATTTTCCGGCATTAAAAAGTTCAAAATTGCCGGAAGCTGCGCCCACTGTTACGTTATTCATGCTTTCTGCGGGAGTTTTAATAATTGCAGAATGCATTTTGAATTGGCCGGGATAAGGAATAACCTGAATATTCCCATTAACCAACGGGGTAAAATCTCCTTGGTTATTACCCGCCGAAATAAAGATAAGAATATCTAATTCATAGGCTAAACAATCCAATAAATAGGCATAGTTGTCAATCAAACTGTTCTCTTTCTTGGAATCAATATAACCGACACATAAATTGAATAGCTTTATGCCATATTTTTCATTTGCCTGACGGATTAAGTCTATGACGTCTTTGTCTAAAAGTCCGGTAGAATTACTATTAGTGACTTTAATGGAAAGAATTTTCGCATCCGGTTCTATCGTTCCTCTTGGAGTTGGATATAGTTTATCTCCAAATACAGCTAATGCAGCTACTCCGGTACCATGGTTGCAATCATCTTCCAGAGGAGATGTTCCGGTTATATCAAACTCACCATCTTGATTAATTGCCAAATCTTTTAATGGAGAAAGACTGCTAATGCCTGAATCTATAATGCCAATAATGGGAAGATTATCTGTCGGTTCTTTTATTTCAAAACCGAAAGACCTTAATGGCGTACCGACCGATGAAGGGCGAATAAATCCCGAATCATGAGAATTGATATTTTGAATAATATCAAAATTGTTTGCAATTTCCTGAATAGTTTCCACAGAAATTTCCAATAATTCGATTCGGTTGGGATTAACAGTTCTTACATATTTCAATTCTTTTTGTTCGATGTAATTAATTAGTTTTTCTTCAAGTGGAAGTATTGTAGTTTGAAACAATTCCGGATTATCAACCAGTTCTAAAATATAATGCAATTTTTTCTCAACCTTCTTTGTTTGTATTCCAATGTCATAATATCTAAAACCTCGTATGTACTTGATATTGGGATTAAAATTCATTTGCCGGTTATTGTCAGAAACAATCTGTTTTAGTTCTTCAAAGAATTTTGCAAAAAGAGTTTGTTCTACAACTGCAAATAATCCTACGGTATTGAATTGATAAAATGCAACCGGAGAAATTCCAAAATCTGTCCGGTATTTTGAAGTAAAATCTTTAGAACCGAAGGTATCATAAAATTCAATTTCAATATAATCAATGAACCATTCAATTTGAAGGTCTTTATTTCGGTTGGATTCACGTATTGATTTTCCCTGTGAATAAAGAGAAATAGAATTTTTTAGGGTTTCGATATTTAGTTCCGGCATCTTTTTATCTTTATCCTGAGTTTCATCATCATTCCCCGGATAACGATTTTTTTGCTTAAATTTTACTTTCCCTTCAACAGGATTCTTAAAATATAAATGAGGCTTTTTTGTCATATTACAGATTATTTGAGACTAACCGGATACAAAAGTAATAATAAATCTAAAATTTTCACCTGAATTACTTCAAAGACAGTGAAATGACAATGTGATAATCAATTTTTTGTTTCAAAAATTTTGGTGGAATTGCCGGAGAAGAAAGTCTTGGAAAATTTTATCGGAAAAGAGTTGTTTCATCGTAGCGAGACCGAGGATTGAACTCGGGACCTCATGATTATGAATCATGCGCTCTAACCTGCTGAGCTATCTCGCCATTTTTTTCGTGGTGCAAAAGTAGGATATTATTTCCGATATTCCAAGAAAGAAACTTATTTTTCCGGACAATCGTACAAAAAAATTAAGGAATATTCAATTTAGTCCACTCGTAGGCTCCCATATCCGGGCCTGCGTCTAAAAACCGGTCGACTCCTTTGATGTCGTACGGAATTTTCCGGGAAATTTTAGGATCGGCTACATTCCGTGCCGGAGAGATGGAATCCAAACTGAAATCATAAACGAAATCATCCGGTGCACTCCTTTTAAATTTCGGGTCTTCAAACTTTCGGCCATCCGCAAGTTCCCGGCCTTTAATCAGGCAATTAATAACGGTTGCAGTAGGATCATTTTCAGGATCATTTTTTGCACTATCATTCGGGAGAACGCAATTTTGAAAAAGATGCCCAATAAAAATGGTTGTATCCCTATCAAAAGTTATTTCAGAACCCCAGATAATGCAATTTTTAAAATCGGCTTTCCAAATCGGATAAGGTTCCGTTTCTGCGTTTATTTCCCGGCCCAATAAATTGACGGTTTCATGATTTGAATTTCCCCAACCGGATTCCCGGCTGCTGAAATAATAATTGGCAATCGTACAATGCGTGAAAGAATACTGTCCCCCGATTAAATTCAATAAAGCGCCTTTGGCATTGCTGAATTCGCAGTTTTCGGCTTCGATACTACAATTCATTGCGTTGATTAATACGCCTTTGAAATTGGTCAGCACTACGTTTTTCATCTTCATTTTGGATTGGAACGGATCAGACAGTTGAAAATCCATCCCGTATTTCCCGTTCCGAATATAGGCGTATTCTATTTCATTGTTGTAACTTGATGATTCAAAACGAATTCCGCCCCATTGTCCGGGAACCAAATCGTATGGAACGTCCACTAATTGATCGAAACGATCGCCCCGGATGACGACGGGTTTTTCCAATGTGCCTTTGGCTTTCAATGTTCCTTTGACAATCAATTCGGCATTGCCGTGCATATAAAAAGTCGTTCCTTCCTTGATTTCCAAGGTAATACCTTCCTTGACAACCAAACTGTCGTAAATAACAAACGGCTTGAGATTGCTCAACAGGGAATTGGACGTAACGGTAAGTCCCCGCCAGATAACCGCATCTTGAGTAGAAGCTTCCAACAACACCTGCTGCCGGACGCCATTGGTCACGAAAACGACCTGATCCGTAATGTATTCCGGTTGATTGGAGGCATTTTTCGCCGGTTTGGCATCCACCAACACATAAAGGCTGTCTTTTCCTTGAATGGCAATATCTTCAAAAGAAGAACCCGCCCGTCCGTCCACATTGATTTTGAAGCCGCTTTTTTCTCCGTTTTCAAGATAAACGGAAGAAATCAACAGCGCCTTTGAATGGGGATTGTAAACCTTGAATAGCTGAAAAGGAGTATTGATGGTCGTGATGATGGTATCGAAAGCGACCGTATCTGTGGAAAAGACCAAGCGGTCGTTGGGATTATTTGAATAATCGTCAATCCCATCGTTGCAGGCATGAAAAATAAATGCCGGCAGCAAAATCATGAGAATGACGATTATTGAAGCTGATTTGTGCATAAAATCAAAACGGTTTTCCTTTGATTTTATTTTACCGGAATCTCTTTTAATAGTGCTACCAAAAATTTCCACCATTTTTCTACAGTCGGGATTTCCAGCCTTTCTTCAGGCGAATGCGCTCCCATGACCGTAGGCCCGCAGGAAATCATATCCAATTTTGGATTTTTTTCTGCAAACAATCCGCATTCCAAGCCGGCATGGATGGAAATGATTTCGGGTTTTCCGCCAAACAATTCGCCGAAGACTTTTTCCGAAACGTGCAGGACAGGTGAATGGGGATTGGGTTTCCAGCCCGGATACCCGTCGGAAGACTTCGCTTCGGCCCCGGCCAGTTTGAATACGACCGTCACCATGTTGGTTGTGCTGTTTTTGGCAGACGCCGTTGAACTCCGTTGACTGGTGGTAACTACGATTTTGTGGCCTTCTTTCATTTTCACCGAAGCCAGATTGGTGGATGTTTCTACCGTTCCCGGCATATCAAAACTCCAGCCCATCACGCCGTGCGGAAGCGCGTAAAGAGAGAGAATCAAATTCGTACTCGTTTTACTGTCAATGGAATGCGTAGGAGTGGTTGTCGAATGAATCGTCAATGTGACCTTCCGGTCTTCGGCGGGCAATTCCGTGAGGAGGTCGGCTTGTAACAAGTTGAGGTAAACGCTGGCCTTTTCTTTCGATGCAATGGGAATTCCCACCGTAGCGCTTGCTTCGCGGGCAATGGCGTTGTGCAAATTTCCGCCGTCGATTTTGGATAAGACAATCGGGCTTTCCTGCAACAACGCATACAGGTAACGGGCCAGGATTTTATTGGCATTTCCCAATTCTTTGTGAATATCGCTTCCCGAATGTCCGCCTTTTAATCCGGCCACCTGCACTTCAAACCAGAAATAATCCTGTGGAGCCGGCTCCAATTGATAGGTAAATGTACCGAGGGTGTTTTTGCCGCCGGCGCAACCGATGCAAAACTCGCCCCATTCTTCACTGTCTAAATTCAACAAAATATCTCCCTGGAGAAATTCCTTGCTCAAAGAGTTGGCGCCGTTTAACCCGGTTTCTTCATCGGTAGTGAAAAGCGCTACAATCGGGCCGTGTTCGATGTCGATAGACGCTAAAATAGCCAGCGATGCGGCCATTCCGATGCCGTCGTCGGCGCCCAAAGTCGTTCCTTTGGCCTTAATCCAATGGCCGTCCACATACGTTTGAATCGGATCCGTTTCAAAATTGAATGTTACGTCATTGTTTTTTTCACAAACCATATCCGTATGCGATTGCAAAATCACGGTTTGTAGTTTTTCCTTTCCGG
>JAISKT010000069.1 GCA_031261295.1 Candidatus Symbiothrix sp.
TATGGTATATATAGCGTAATGATACGCACATTTTAGACATTTTGGAAAAAGCATTTTAGCTTTTATTCTTTCTTACCTGAAATTTAGCGATAGAAGTGAGAGAAGGTTTAAGTTAGAATGTTCATGCTTCGGCGTGGACTTCTATTTATTCTGTTCTCACGGTTACGCTAAATACCAAGGTAAGCGGGATATTTTAAAAGTACCACGCTTTTTCATTTTAATTCAAATGATATGAATGTTTAATTTTAAATATATAAATGTATGAAAAAAAAGAAAATTTTGAAAGACCTGTTTTTCTATTTGTTTGTATTTGCAACGGCAAACAGTTATGCGCAATTGCCGGAAAATCCGGCGACAGCTTTAAGTCCCAATGCAGCAAGTTTGGGTTTATATGGCGACATACCGGTTTCTCTTTATACCGGCACACCGGATATTTCTATTCCGCTGTATGATGTCAGGGTTGGAAATTATAGTTTGCCTATTTCGTTGAGTTACCACGCATCAGGCGTGAGAGTGGACCAACATCCGGGATGGACCGGTTTAGGCTGGAGTCTGTTTGCCGGAGGGGTTATTACAAGAACAGTACATGATATGCCCGATGAATACGATAGTAATCATCTTTTAAATGACTTTTATACTAACGAGGCCAGTGGAAATAGAGCAGGGTATTATTATAACAATCAGTATCGCGGAGTACTTTACGGTGATTCATGGAACTATCTGACTTATCTTCAATCCATAGCACAATCACTTGAGATGTTTTTCGATACGGCTCCGGATGAATTTTCATTCAGTTTCCCCGGCTGCTCCGGCAAATTTTATTTAGACCATCAAGGCAATTGGGTTGTGCAATGCAATAAACCGGTAAAAGTGGAATTTGACGGGGAGTTTTTGCCCATTACATTTTGCGACAAACCGATAAGATGGAACTCCGAACAAACTTCTACCGGAAGGACAATTAACAGGGAGTATTCTCCCTGTTTCAGAGGTTTTATCATCACTGCGGAAGACGGCACAAAATATGTCTTTGGCGGTGATTCCGATGCTATTGATTTTTCCCTCGATTTTTTCAATCAAAATGATGACGATTGGACAGCAACAGCTTGGTATCTGACTAAAATAATATTGCCCGCCAATCAAGCATATAATCCCGGAATTGAATTTACGTATGAACGAAAAGAATATAACAATCAAATGTATATTGCCGCACAGTATGATGTGGGTAGTACGGGTACATACGCAGGATGGGGTTGGCATCCGCGATTGGGTTGCTCTAATTATAATTATTCTACCGACATGAGCGATAATTATGGAGGCAAACTGATAGCTCCGGTATATCTGAAAGAAATTACAACAGATGATGTAGTCGTGTCTTTTAATAAAAGCGTCACTAACGAACTTCGATACAAAGATACCGAGACGTATAAAAATAAATATGAAGCATTGTCTGCAAAGGGACTAACCTATCCTTTTCTTTTCTTAAATAAAGGGAACGCTGATTATCTGTCTTTTCCGAATTGTTTGGAAAGACTCAAATGGTATCAGCTTGATGCGATAACAGTCAAAAACAGGGCAACACCACCGGAAACTTTAAAAACAATCACTTTTTCATACAGTAATTCATCCACACAGCGCTTAACCTTGGATAGTGTATGCGAATCAGGGAAAAATCCCTATCGCTTTTTGTATGACCGTATCAGCAGATTGCCCGGTTATTTGTCGAATAAAACCGACCATTGGGGATTTTTCAACAATACATCGGCGCCCTTGCCTTCTGTAGTAACTTACAGAAAGAATAACCAGAGCTATGTTGATACTACGCATACCTATCCTTCTCTTAGAAAATATTACCAATACAGAGAGCCGAAAGTAAGTTGTATGCAATATGGTGTTTTAAACAAGATTTTTTATCCTACCGGCGGATATACCGAATTTGAGTTTGAGCCGCATGATTACAGACAGCAGTTGCAGCCTGAAAGGTGGCAATTGCCGCTGGTACAGTATTCCGCTAACCAGTTAACCGGAGGATTGCGAATCAAACGCATCAAAAACAGCCCTACGCAGGAAAGTCCGGCGCAAACAGTAAAAGAATATTATTATGTATCGGATTATCCGCAAAACAAATCCTCTGCTTTTCAATCCAGCGGTGTTTTAGGCGGACAAATTCAATATTTTTTAACTTATACCGTTAAGGCATTCAATGATAACAGCGCAAGCAAAACCATCAAAACGTTTTCTTCCATCTCATTATTGCCTTCCTGCAACAATGGCTCAGGAAGTCATATCGGTTATACGGAAGTGATTGAGGAAAAACCGGATAATTCATTTACAAGATACCAGTTTAGCAATTTTGACAACGGCTATATGGATGAACGGGCAGAGGCAATTATTCAAGAGACAACTACGCCTTACGTATCTTTCACTTCCAAAGCAAGCGACAGGGGACTGATGTTATTACAGGAAGATTATAATGCAGATGGAAAAAAGGTAAAGAGAAAAGATATTGTTTATACACCGGATAATTACAACTATGTGCGGGCAATGGATGCGTCTTACAAAAATATTTGCACAGAGAATGCGGTTAGTTATGATGAAGGCGCTGTATATAAAATTCTCACTTACACAATGCTCCCCTTCTCAGAAATAGATTCGATTTTTGACTCAACGAATGGAGTGTTGGAAACGGGAAATTATTATCACTATGCAAATAAATTGACGACAGAAATTGAAACGTTTTCAAGAAGTTCCGGCGAGAGCCATAGTGTGAAATACAAATATCCTATGGATTATTTGGGCGACACGATATATGATGCAATGATAGCAAAAAATATTCTCAATCCGGTGGTTGAGAAATCCTTCTATAAAGGCACGCAATTTATTGAAAAAGAAGTCTATAATCATCAGCAGTGGCATTCGCTTTTTTATGCTCCCTACAACATGCAATACCAGAGCAAGAATGGGAATCTTGAAACACGTCTGCAATACGACTACGACCAAAAAGGGAATATCAGGGAAGCCGTCAAAGATGGGGAAGAAAAAGCAGTCTATCTGTGGGGCTATCACAATCAGTATCCCATCGCTGCAATAGAAAATGCCACGTTTGCACAAGTGCAAGCAGCCATGAACTATGATGACACGCAAATGGCATTTGTGAGCAGCCGCTCAACGCCTTCCGTTGATGATTGGAATGCAATAAACGGTTTAAGACAGACTCTTCCCCATGCACTGGTAACTACTTATACCTACAAACCCTTGGTAGGCAGGCTTACGGCAACCGACCCGCGAGGGCAAACAGTGTCTTATACGTATGACGATTATGGAAGGCTGACAAGCATAAAAGATCCTAACGACCAAGCGCTCTCGAATTACAGTTATAAATATACGGTACTGCCCAAACTGCCCATGCAGATAGATGTCCCCGTTGAGGAAAGTTATACTTTATTTTCAGGGGCATCCACCCGGTCTTTTACAGCATCGGTTATTAATCATACAGGAACATTGACATACGACTGGT
>JAISKT010000080.1 GCA_031261295.1 Candidatus Symbiothrix sp.
GTAAGATAAATTCCCATTGCTTTGAGAATGGTTCCGAATCCCACAAATAGCGTTTGGGGCTGGAATAATTGGTTACTTTTTCCACACCGCCATTTTCTGACGGCTTGGCATTGTAAATAAGCCATGAGGCTTCTTCGCCAATTCGCAAAATACTGGGATATGTAAACTGTTTGCTGTATTGTACGTCTATTTCACCGAATTTTGCCTCGCGGAATGCCAACCGCATATCAAACGGATTAGAATAAGTATTTACCGGAAGTGTCAAGTCCTGAAGTTCAAGCATGCTGACTTTTGTAAAGTCGGAATTTTCAAACAGCAGCCCGCAGGTTCTCGAATTGCCTATATCCAATACCAAATCCACACTTACACAGTCTTCATCGTTTGCCCTATCGTTGAAAAGTATTATTTCCGGAAAATCACCTTTTTGTTGCAGGTAGTGCATTAAATAAATGTAATATGCCTTGTATTTTGAGTGGGGAAGTTCTGCCGGTACCGATTGGGCGTCACCATGCATCAGTTTAATCAGATATTCATCCAACCATGCGCACTGTTTGGAATTGACCCATTCAAGCAGTATATCTGTGTTGTTGCACAATGAATACACCTTTTTTGTATCTTCTTTGATCGATAATATCGGACATTCCGAAAATGAGTTTCTATCGTCTTCTGTTGCCCGCGTATCAAAAGCCAGTATTACGTCATAAAAACGACTGCCTTTCTTGCCGTTTCCATTTTTAGGCGATAACATCATTCTTGCCCAGTTGACAGGCACATTTTGACTTTTTCCGTTTTCATCTTTTTCAAAATAAGGAACTGGCAACCACACCTTCTCAAAATGCTCAATAGCCGTTTTTTCACGGTAAAGGGAACCTCTGATATTGGTATCGAAGTTATTAATGGAATAACGTTCAATTTCTATGTCAATTATATCTAAATCATTGAGGTTAATCTTTTCTTCAAGCAATTTTTCTGTATCGTTATTAATAAATCCTTCCCTTTTCAGACTTTCTTTTGTTACCCATTTATCCTGATTAGTAAGATAAACAGCCGATTTAAGGTAATAGGCGCATGTTTTCTTATCGAAATAATCATGAAACCTCAACGCTTTGGTAACGTCTTCGTTTGGATTTAACTCAATTTCTGTTTTCAGAAACTGTATTCCTGAATTTGCCATCAGGGTATATACGCTGTTGTTATTTTCCATCTGTCTTATATTATTATATTTATATATTTTTTTGTATCATTTTTATCCTATTTTTTAATTTCCAAAACACAATTCAAATAATCAGCGACTTCAATTGTTGCCGCCAAAACCGGATGTCCTCTTCTTATCAATTCTCTTATTATTAAATTTTTAACGACGGATATAGATAAACTATAAAAGGAAACTCCCTGACGTTTTCGTACTGCATCATAAACTTCGGACAGGAGTGACGCATGTACAATGTTATCCACAAAATAATTGATACCGACCTTTATGGTACAATCTATTAATCGGGTAACAAAACTATTGTCCAGATCAAATGCTTGTGTTACCAGATATAATCCATTAGTGCCAAGCGCCAATTCAGCTAACGAAATTTCAGGCGGTAATCGGGTTCCTGTTGTATATGGACTTCTTTCCGTATCGGAAAAGCGGATTTTAAAACCGGATATACCGGCATCAAAAGAAAATTCACCCACTTGTGCAACCGACATTTTTGCCTGTGCATATTTATCATGTTTGAAAACATCTTCATCAATAAGAAAAAACTTGATTTCGGAATTAAACGGGTAATCAAGAACAACATAATCGGAAGTCCAGAATGCTTTGTTACTGTTTTGAATTACATTCGTTACCAAAATAATTCTGCCCTGATGTTCCACTACCATAAATAAATCATTTTCGCCCCCTCCGATTCCATCGTTATCCCGACAATAGCCATAGTAAGGTTCCACTTGAATCCTTCTGTAACCACTTAAATACCGAATAAATTTAGGATCATTTTTTAAGGATGATAAATCCGAATCTTTGGACGCTAATTTCCTGTAATAATCAAAATTTCCTTTTGCAGGTATTTCAAAAAGCAGATTCATCGCTTTTTGAGCATTCCCGTTTCGATTTGCAAAACACGCATAATTATATGTACAAGACGAAGAAGAGTTTAACCGGTAGGCTTGTCCCATATAATATTCCGCTTTCCGGTAATTTCCATAGCCCACGCTATTTACAAAGGCTAACCCCTCGTAAGCGCTTGATTGATAAGTTTGTTTTTTTAATGATTTCGAAAATAATTGTTCTGCTTTTCCATAATTTTTTTCATTGTATTTATCCCAACCTTTTTGAGTAAGTTTTTCCGGAGTCGCACATGACACGAGAAACAGAAATAAAATAATAATATAATGTACGCGAATATGTACACCTCGTTGTACAGCAGAAAGATTTTCCGTGTCATGCACTCTTTTTTTTACTTTTCCGTAAGAAAAACGAGATAAAATTTTTTGTTTAATTAATTGATAATTGTTATATTTCGCGCGCGAAGACGCCAGATTGCATCTCTCTCTCTCTCTCTCTCTCTCTCTCTCTCTCTCTCTCTCTCTCTCTCTCTCTCTAACAAATAATCAGACCAGACCAAATTTTGGTCGTTAAAAATTCTTAAAGCCGTGATATTTGTCAAATAGGAACCCATTGTTAAAACATGTATTAAATTTGCCGCCAAAAGTAAACATCTTTTTTTTAAGAAACAACTTTTTACATAAAAAAAGTATTTTTTTTCAAAAATCTCTGATATTTTTGTACTTGTTTTGTCGATAGAAACAGCATTTATGAAAATAAGAAAGTG
>JAISKT010000108.1 GCA_031261295.1 Candidatus Symbiothrix sp.
GATAACCCCATTCTTTTAGGCTAGATTGATTTGGCTTGGAAGACAACCTAATTTTAATTATTACATCTTGATATACTGATACTTATGTCTGTTAGCCTGACGGCTATGCCACTTCGGGGTTGAGGGTTGTGGATGTATTGTGCTACCCCGGGCTGCGCTCCGCTTGCACCGGGGTTATCCAAATAGAAGACCTTACGGTCTTCTCGCGTTAAACACTCCACTAAATTAGTGTTTAGCACCTCAATTTAATATTTAGCCAGTAATATCCGAAAAATTCATTATATTTGTGGCGGTAACGGTTTGGCAGCCATTTTTGTGCAAAATGCAGGGAAAGATACACTGTATTATGTCCACACTGATTACCAGGGTTCTTTGATAGCATTGTCATTGCCGGACGGAACGGTAGTCGAACGCTACGCTTACGAATTGCTGTATAAACATAATGCAGAAACTTATCCCTATCATCGGCCGGTAAGACAAAATAGACCAGTGAAATGAAAAAGTATATATTCATAGCAATTATTGCATTGACTTATTTCAGTTGCAGGAAAGATGTTTGTTACATTCCGGAGAATGAAATACTCATAAAGAAAAATTATACCGAGCAGTTGGTTTTTCTTGATATTGAAAGTAACATATTGTCTAAAGAGGAGTTCTATCAGTCATCATCCGCCGATACCACAAAAATGCAAAGACTTGATGAGCAGAAAACGCAGCAATTGTTGGATATTTTTGAGGATGTTTGGAATGCATCTTTTCCAAAAGAAACCAATGGTGTGAGTATGGAATCGGTATTTATTCCAATAAACGAAGACACGGTTTATCAAAAAGTTTTTATATGTGGAAGAATAGATGTACATCCGGATCTTACAAGTTTAGTGATTTTTAGATCTGACAGTATAACTGGTTACGCAGGGAAAGGATATCATCTTTTAAATCTAAAAGGTAATGAATTGAAATCTGCTGTTCGTTTGTCCACCTCTTTTTATATGGCAGATGATAATATTTTAGAAGGAACTACTTATCATAACGGGTTGTTTACCTATTTGGGTGGGCCAAGAATTATCAGCCAATCAGATAAAAGGTATTTTTTTATTAAAAGTTTGTTATATAAAAATTTTGTTGGATATGCCCGCTATCAAATAGATAAAAACGGATTTATTCAAACAATAGATAACTAATCAACTTGGTTCGGCCTAACATGATATTCAAATTTGCTGAATAAGAATCTGACAGTAAGGGTTAAAGGATTAAACAAATTTTCATAAGTTCCGGTATTAGCCTTTCTCTTTTAACATTTGCTCCAACAAACTGATTCTTTCTTCTTTTTCTTTCAGCATTCGCTCATAGAGTTCCACCACTTTGTCTATCGGGCGCTAATTGAACTAAAAACTAAAAGTTGGCTGACGCAAGCGGGAAACAACACAAAGGTGCACGACAAATGCCTATGCCGGAGGCGTTGCTTTTATCGTGCACCTTTGTATCATGCACCTTGCACCCAAAAGGCTCAACAAGATATTATTTTACTTCCCAAATATCTCCCGACATCAGGAATTGCCGCAGTGTCCGGGCCGGTCTTTTGGCTTTTACGTCTTCGATTTGTTTTTCTACTTCCGTGTCATAAACAGGAGCTTGCACATCCCGGATCACGCCCAATGCTACCGGTAATTCATTGCCATCCATCAAGGCTAATTTCAGATGAAGCGTAGGATCGGCTGTTGTGGCATCGTGTACCAAGATATTATCCAAGGTATAACCGTCTTCCCCAATCGTTACAACTTTCAGATTGAAACCATCCTGTACAATCCCTTTCGTATTATCTTTCCCGAAAATCATTTTTTCTCCGTGACGAAGGAAAATCGTTTTGTCCGGACGGTTTTCTTTGGATGCAATATTGTCGTTGATGCCATCATTGAAAATGACGCAATTCAAAATAACTTCCACTACGGAAGCGCCTTTGTGTTGAGCGGCAGCCAGTAAAATATCCGGTGAATTTTTTACATCCGTATCAATAGTGCGGGCAAAGAACCGTCCCCGCGCTCCGATGGCCAATTCAGCCGGACGGAAAGGGTCTTCCACCGTTCCGAAAGGAGATGATTTGGAGACAAATCCACGGGCGGAAGTAGGAGAATATTGTCCTTTGGTCAGACCGTAGATTTTATTATTCATCAAAAGGATGTTAATATCCACATTCCGCCTTACGGCATGAATAAAATGATTTCCGCCAATCGCCAGGCAGTCGCCGTCGCCGGTGGCCAACCAAACGGATAATTTCGGATTCGCTACTTTCACGCCGGTGGCAATAGCAGCGCCGCGTCCATGAATGGTATGAAAACCATAGGTATTCATATAATAAGGTAAGCGCGAGGAACAACCGATACCTGAAATCACGGCTGTATTATGAGGTGCAATGCCCAATTGAGCCATTGCTTTGTGCAGACTGTTTAAGACACCATAATCACCGCATCCGGGACACCATCTCACCAACTGCGGACTCTTGAAATCTTTTGCTTCGTAATTCATAATAATTGAAAGTTGAAAGTTGAAAGTTGAAAATGTTGAAAGTTGAAAATGGAAAATTAAAACAATTCTTCATTTTCAACTTTCCATTTTCAATTTTCAACTAATTTAATAATTTCTTCTACTAAACGGGCTACGATAAAAGGTTGACCTTTCACCCGGTTGAATTGATAAGGATTGAATCCTCCGATTTTAGAGCGCAGGAAATTGGCAAATTGTCCCAGATTTTGTTCAATGACCAATACCTTTTTGTATTTCCGTATGATTTCTCCCGTGTTTTTAGGTAGCGGGTTGATGTAACGGAAATGCGTAAAAGCAACTTTCTTACCCAATTTCCGTACGTCTTGTACCGCTTCGGACAAGTGGCCGTAAGTGCCGCCCCATCCTACTACCAAAACATCCGCGTCTTCATCGCCCGATACTTCCTGCAAAGGGATATAATTGGCAATCTTATCTATTTTAGCCTGACGGGTTTCCGTCATTTTCTGATGATTATCCGGGTCGGTACATATCGTACTCAAATGATATTCTTTTTCTAAGCCGCCGATACGATGCGAGAATCCTTCTGTTCCGGGAACAGCCCAGTAACGGACGTCATTTTCCAAATTCCGTTTATAAGGCGTCCATCCTTTTTCCATTTCCGGAGTCACGTAAGGCGGTTTGATTTCCGGATATTCTTCCAAATCAGGAATTCGCCAAGCAGAAGAGCCGTTGGCAATGTAACCGTCGGTCAACAAAATAACCGGAGTCAGATGTTCCAAGGCAATTTTGGCAGCCCAGAAAGCCGAATCAAAACAGTCGGTTGGAGAAAGAGCCGCTATGACCGCTGCCGGACTTTCACCGTTGCGGCCATACAATGCCTGCATCAAGTCGGTTTGTTCACTCTTGGTCGGCATACCCGTAGAAGGGCCCGAACGTTGCACATCCACTACTACCAACGGAATTTCAGCAATCACCGCCAAACCGATAGCTTCGCTTTTCAAAGCCAAACCCGGACCGGAAGTGTTTGTCGCAGCCAGACTTCCTGCAAAAGAAGCGCCGATGGCGGTACAGATACCGGCAATTTCATCTTCGGTTTGCATCACTTTCACACCCAATTCTTTGCGGGCAGTCAATTCCTGCATGATGTCGGTAGCGGGAGTGATGGGATAAGAACCCAGGAACACTTGCAATCCTGCTTTTTCAGCAGCAGCAATCAAACCGTAAGCTGTGGCTTTGTTTCCGTTTACGTCTGTATAAAATCCTTTTTTATGAGGCGTTGTTTCAATACGATAAGTCGAAACAGTCGCATGTATATTGTGTCCGTAATTGAATCCGGCTTGTAAAATCAATAAATTAGCTTGCAATACCGCCGGTTTCTTTTTGAATTTTTCGGAAAGCAGTTTTTCCACAATTTCCAACGGGCGGTTGAATAACCAGCAAACCAATCCCAAGGCAAAGATATTGCGGCTTTTGAGCGCTTGCTTGTTATCGGCAACGCCTTCCAAACAGTCTTTACACATTTGGGTGATGGAGGCGGCCACTACCTGGACGGAAGTCAATCCCAATTCTTTGAAAGGGTCGTCCGTCAGGAATAAGGCGCGTTCCAAATCGGCAGCCTGAAAAGAATCGGTATCGATGATCACCACCGAATCCGGTTTCAGGAACTGAGCGTTTACTTTCAATGCAGCAGGATTCATCGCGATCAGCACATCGGCTTTGTCGCCGGGTGTGAATACTTTTTTGGCGCCCACTTGCATTTGATAACCGGAAACCCCGCTCAACGTGCCGTGAGGGGCGCGTATCTCCGCCGGATAATCGGGAAAAGTAATAATTTCGTTGCCTAATTCGGCAGAAAGATTGGAAAAAAGCGTACCCACCAACTGCATCCCGTCTCCCGAATCACCGGAAAACCGGATAACAACACTTTCCAATTCCTTAATTTTTGTGTCTTGTGTCATAATAGTATTATATATTATAAATCTCAGTCGCTAATAGAGCTTCACCCTATTTGTGCTCAAATTGCGTGCAAATTTACATGATAAAAATGAATTAATACGCATAGAAATCTAAAAAAAATACACATCTATTTCATAATTTATTAAAACATCGACAAAAACAAGCCGATGTCATTGGCCGGAAGATTAAAGTGTTTGGCCACATAGCTATTTACCAATTTGCCTGCATACATGTAAAAGCCCGAACGGAAACCGATGTCCGTTGTGGCCATTCCGGTTACACCGCCCAATTCACCTGTTTGGATAATCCAGGGAATGAAAATATTGCTCAAGGCCATGGAAGTAGTCCGGGCCACCCGCGAACTGACATTGGGAACACAATAATGGAGTACGCCGTGTTTTTCAAAAATCATCGGATGTCCGGCCGGGAGGAAACAAGTCGTCTCGAAACAGCCGCCCTGATTCACCCGCAGATCAATGATTAAAGCGCCTTTTTTCATGGTTTGTACGGCATCTTCCGAAATGACGTAACGCACCGGATCGTTGATATACCGCATGGCGCCAATCACCACATCGGCTGATTTGAAGGCATTGACCAATACATTGGGCTGGAAAACAGACGTAAAAACCGGATTTCCCAAGTCGGTTTGCAATTTGCGGAGTTTGCGGATATCGCTGTCGAATATTTTAACCGTCGCCCCCAGAGCCAAAGCCGCCCGGGCCGCTACGGTACCTGCTACACCGGCACCGATGATGACCACTTCCGTCGGGGAAACCCCGGGAACACCGCCCATCAACACGCCCTTGCCCCCGTTTTCGTTACTCAACAATTCGGAAGCAATGGAAACAGAAGCGGAGCCTTCGATTTCGGAAATGGAATTGCGGACGGGAAAAGTGATCCCATCGGGAGACATCAGTTCATATCCAATGGCATTGATTTGTTTTTCGGTCATCAATTTGATGGTATCAATCGTAATATCAGGCATTTGCAACATGCTGAAAACGGTTGCCCTTTTCTTCATCCAGCTTATTTCTTCCAGCGTAGGAGGCGCTATTTTAAAAATCAAGTCACAGGAAAAGATGAGTTGGCGATCGTTGGTAATAAATGCGCCGCTTTCGGCATAACCGGCATCCGAATAATTGACGCCCCAACCGGCGCCTTCTTCAAAAATCACCTCATGGCCGGCATCTACGATCATATCTACGGCTTCCGGAGTGAAAGCCAGGCGTTTCTCCATTTTCAGGTTTTCCTTGGGAATGCCAATCGTCAGCGAGCGACGGGAATTGGTCAGTTCTTTGAGAAGTTCCAAAGGAATGTTTACCGTTTCTTGTATTTTACTCATTGATCACTTTTATTAGGTTTTCTACCACAGTATCCACTTCTTGCTGGGTGGATAGCGATTTTGTAACATTAAAAATAATAGCGGCTTGATTGTAGCAAACTTCTCTTTTGTCCAAGCTTTCGGCCACATACTGTTTGATTTCTTCAGGGGTTTTCCCTTGAATAAGCGGACGGCTATATTTGTAAACCGTTAAGCGTGAAGCCAGTTCATCCACCGGGACTTTCAAGTAAATGGTTTGTCCCAAGTTGTTCATGACTTCCATATTATCAAAGAAACAAGGCGCACCACCGCCGGTGGAGATGATGACATCTTCAAATTGGGATACTTCCAACAAAGCTCTTCTTTCCATTTCCCGGAAAGCGTCTTCGCCTTTTTCGGCAAATATTTCGCCTACTCTTTTCCGGTAGCGGTTTTCGATAAACAAGTCCAAATCCACAAACTGCACTCCCAATTTCATGGCGAGCTGCTTTCCGATAGTTGTCTTTCCCGCGCCCATGTACCCAATTAAAAATACTTTCCGCATAATTCCTCTAAATATTGCACAAATTTACAGAAATTATTTAAAATAAATGAAAAATCCGACCCATATTATGAAGGAAAATGCTTATAAATATCCTTACGTGCACCAAATACCACAAAAGTTACCATTTCATTTTCAATACTAACTCCAATACGGTAATCGTCAATTTTTATACGGTAATAAATTCCTTTTCTACTCCCTTTCAATTTTTTCAAGTCCGGAATATCTTGCATGTTTTGAGCCGATTCCACAGCTTTAATCACATCCTTAATTTTGACCAACAACTTTTTATTCTTTATTTTTTTGATGTCGTTCAAAAAAGATTTCTTAAAGTCATCTTTCATTGGTTCAATACATTCATAATTTCTTCACGGCTGACACTTTCTGTTTTCATACCTTTTTCTATTAAAGAAACGAGAGAAGCATCTTCCAAATATTCCGTATCAATAGTTTTAGCAAAACTACCAATACGCCTGGCAAAATCCATCAGGAATTTCACATCCGATTTATTTCTTGCTTGAATGACAACTGTTTCCATTTACTATTTTTTCTACAAAAGTAATGATTATTTTTTCTCAGCCAATCATTTTTTATCTCTAAATTATTATTTATTCACTTGGTGCATATTATGAAAGAATATCCTATCTTTGTAAATCAAAAGAACACAAATATGAGCTATTTAATAACAACAAAAGGGTACAAATCTTCCCTGAATAAGATTGAAACAGAAAGAGGCATCCAAAAAATTAAGGATTTCTTTCAGCAAAATTTATCTTCCGAATTGCGTTTACGGCGAACTACCGCCCCGCTTTTCGTCTTGAAAGGCACGGGAATCAACGACGATTTGAACGGTGTGGAACGGGCTGTTACTTTTCCCATCAAGGATTTGGGAGATACGAAAGCTGAAATCGTACATTCTTTGGCCAAATGGAAACGCCTGACGCTGGCTGATTTGGGTATCGAACCGGGCTACGGCATTTATACGGATATGAATGCCATTCGTGCAGACGAGGAGTTGGGAAACCTGCATTCCTTGTACGTCGATCAATGGGACTGGGAATTGGTGATGCAAGACGATGAACGAAATTTGGATTTCCTCAAGGAGATTGTCCGCCGGATTTATGCGGCCATCGTCCGCACAGAATATATGGTGTATGAGATCTATCCGGAGTTCAAGCCGTCCCTTCCGAAAACCATCCATTTCGTTCACGCCGAAGAATTGCTTCAAAAATATCCGGGATTAACTCCCAGGGAAAGGGAGGATGCTATCGTTAAAGAAAAGAAAGCCGTATTTATCATCGGCATCGGAGGCAAATTAAGCAATGGAGAAAAACACGACGGACGCGCCCCGGATTACGACGACTGGACTACTTCGGTCAATGGCCTGCCGGGGCTGAACGGTGATATTATGGTTTGGAACGATGTACTCGGACGGGCTTTCGAACTCTCTTCCATGGGCATCCGCGTCAATCCGGAAATTTTGGAAAAACAGTTGAAAGAAAGCGGTGAGGAAAACCGGAAAGAACTATACTTTCACAAACGATTGCTGAATAACGAATTACCGCAAACCATCGGCGGCGGAATCGGTCAATCCCGTTTGTGCATGCTCCTGTTGCGGAAAGCCCATATCGGAGAAATCCAAGCCGGTATCTGGCCGCAGGACATGCGGGAGGAAGCGGAAAAACAGGGAATTTCATTGATATAAACAGCGAATAAACCGCTTATGATTTTTCGTATCGTCGGTATGGCTTGTTTCTTATCCTTTTTTGTAAGCGCTTTTTCCCAGTCGCTTACAAAAAAGGATAAGAACATTGTCATTGACGAATGTACACAAACATTTACTTACAAAATAAAAGACAAAAAAGTAATCGTTGAAGAAGTCAATGAAACCTCCTACGTTTGTTCGCAATTCAAATCTTCGGCAACCATAACGGAATTTCACAACCAAAACATTACCCTTGATAATCTTAAAATTAAATCGGACGGCGGACATTCCAAACCCCAACACCGACTGTATTTTACAGATAAAGTGCTGAATACAGACAATAAAATCTGTTATTTTGACTTGTATTTTGCGAAAAAAAATGAAACGGCTTCCGTAAAAATAGAAAAAACATATTGGGATTTGCATTATTTCGACCTCGTGTATTTTACAGAATCTTTCTATACCCAAAAGAAAACCATTCAACTGATTATTCCCCGATGGATGAAAACGGAGATTATTTCTAAAAATCTGGGAGAAAACATCACTCAATCAGTCACATACAATTCATCCAAAGATGCCGATATTTATACGTATCAGATGCTGGAATCGGAAGCTTGGACGAAAGAAGAAGATGCTCCCGGAAGCAGTTATACTTATCCCTATCTTTTAATTGTCAATCATTCGGCTGATTCCAAAGATTTTCATGCCGATTTTTTTAATTCCATGCAAGATTTGTACGATTGGAGTCGGCAATTGGTGTTGAGCGTTGAAAATGATGAAAATACGATTCGAACATTTGCGCAGGAGATTACAGCCAACGCTTCGTCGGAGGAAGAAAAAATCAAAATTGTTTATGAATGGGTACAAGAAAATATTCGCTATATGGCTGACCATGCAGGGATAGCAGGATATAAACCGGAACCTCCTCAAGATGTGTTGCGGAATAAATACGGCGATTGCAAGGGAATGGCTAATTTATTGAAACACCTCTTGTGTTCCTTGGGATTCGACGCCCGGCTGGCTTGGATTGGCACCAATCATATCGCCTACAGCCTCTCCGTTCCCACCGTAAGTTCCATCAACCATGTTATTTGCGCTTTATTCTTTCAAAATGAAGTTTATTACTTGGATGCAACGGTTAAATATTTGGCTTTCAAAGAGTATCCTGAAACCATTCAAGGACAGCGGACCTTGATTGAAAACGGAGAACATTATTTGTTATCTGCCGTTCCCGTCAAAGACCCGGAACAAAATACAGAAACCGAAAAAGCCGTATTCAACATTGAAAATCAATCGCTTGTAGGAAATGTGCTGCTCACTTTCAAGGGCGAAAGCAAAAATTATTTCCTCTATTCCGTTCATGCAACGAAGAAAGAAAAATTAAAAGACGAACTGATGGCGTATCTTTCCAAACAGAATACGAAATATGAATTGTCTCAGTTGAAAATGGAGAGTATGCAAGCGCGGGAAGAAGAAATAAGTCTTTCATACAACGTGATAAATAAAACAGGAATTACCGGTTACGAAGACAACTATTTTATTAATCCCGATTTCAGACAGAATTTCAGTGATTTAGCGATTGATACGGCCAAACGCAAATTGGATTATTGGTTGCCCTATAAATCCAATGTCATCCAAGAATATGAAATCAATCTTCCTGCCGGTATGAAAATAGAATCAATTCCGGAAGACTTTCTGATAGAGCGAGATAACTATACTTTTCAGATTCAATATACCCAATCTGAAAATAAATTGATTTATCATAAAAAACTGACCATCCGTAACCCGAGGATTACAAAGGCATTGTTTCCGCAATGGAACTCGGATATCGAACAGCTGAAAAATCAGTACCGGGAACAAATTGTTTTACAAAAAAATACATTATGAGACGTATCTTATTATCAATTATCTTTTTGTCTATCTGTGGCTTTCTTCAAGCCGCCGATGATTATGAAAAAATGGCGCAAGCCGTAAGGGAAGAAGTTTGGAATTGGGATTTGCCCGCTTTCAACAATCGGGTTATCCCGGCGGAATATGACACTTGTTCTGCGGTGATATTGGCAAGGCATGAACAAATTTTTGTGGGTACAAAGAAGAAAATTCGTTATGACCCGATGACAATCTTGGCTCGTAATGCCGAATTAACCTACACCAATACCGACCGAATGATGATAAAAATCAATGACAAGCGGGCATTGGATAATTATTCGGAAATTGAATTTCAACAAATGAAAAAATCGTATGGATATCGGATTCAGAATACATTTACTTCCATCATCGGGGCAAGAATCATTAAACCGGACGGCAACATTATTGAGATAGACGCTTCGCAATCCATTGCTTTATTGGATGAAAAGTCCGATAAACAACGAAAATTAACCATTCCGAATCTTCAGGTCGGCGATATTCTTGATTATTTCTATTACGATGAATATAAAATGGACAATCAAGATATTCATTCTTTGATATTTCATTTGGCATCTTCCACTCCTATGCTTTCTTATTCCATTCATTGTGAAGCAGAAAAAGGTATCCGGTTAGAATATAGACCCTATAATAATGCGCCGGATTTTACTTCTTCCAACGCTCCGGAAACTAACAATTTGATATTGGATTTACAAACGGCAGACATTCAAACGTATAGGAGTGAAATTTGGACAAATGCCATACGGAATTTTCCGCTGATTCGAATGAATATTATCCATATTGATAATAAAAACATTGCCCGTCCCAAGCGGGAAGACAATCAATCTATGTTAATAAAAAATCCTTCGTATCAACAAGTTATAGAAGATACTAAATGGAGTGCATCGTTGGAATCTCGAGGATTTTATTACGACAGGAAAGGTTCATTGTTTTTTGAAAAGAAAATAAAAAACTTGAAAGATAAATACGTATCAAACCATCCGAACGCTTCCCTTGATGAAATCAGCGCTTTTATTTTTTATGCCCAACGTTTTTATGCCTTTAATACCATTACTGAAGAGAGCAAGATTCTTGTAGATGCAGACAGAAATTTCAGAAAAGC
>JAISKT010000196.1 GCA_031261295.1 Candidatus Symbiothrix sp.
CTTTTTATTTCCTCTTTCCCTTCAAAGAGCAAGTTCAGGAAATGGATCAATTTTTCTTCTTTGTTAAAAACGTACTTGAATCCCCAATCGTTCAGGAGGTTCATGTACTTAGTCAATTTCTTTGTCTCCAATTTTGTGTTATACATGTCTTTATAAGTTGTTTTAGTAAGCATAAAGTTTGGCGCTGAAATCAAAGACAAAAAAGGCTGATTTGTTTATTGATCACCGCATGTTGCAAATATACATCATTTTTTTTAGAAGCAAGGATTTTTTCAATACTAATTTCGAATGCTTTGGCTGAGCATCCGGTAAATTTCTTGTTGGCCGGGGTCGTTTTTCAGCATCGCCAAATGTTTGTCAATCACGTTTTTATCATAGCGGACTGCCGGGCCGGTCTGGGCTTCTTTCGGATGCAAGTCCTTTACTTTGGCTGCGGTTTCTTCAATTAACGGCAACAAAACATCCCAGGGCAAATCCTGTTCTTCCAGGATTTGAGCCGCTGTGGCATACAAATGATTGGTGAAATTGCAGGCGAAAACAGCCGCCAGATGCAAGTGTTTCCGTTTTTCGGAAGTTAAACGAATGACCCGGTTGGATAGACTAAGCGCAATTTCTTCCAGCAAATTTTCATCGGCCGGATGATTGGCTTCTATAAAAAGCGGAACCGTATCCAATGAAATTTTCCGGCTTTTACTGAACGTCTGCAAAGGATACAATACGCCGTATCTCCCGGAATAACCGGCAAAAACATCCATTGGGATGCTCCCGGCGGTATGCACCAAAAGTCCGGAAAGAGCAGGAAGGCTTTTCAGTATTTCCGGCAAAACCGAATCTTTTACTGCAAAAAAATAAATATCCGCATCTGTGCGAATAGCTTTTATTTGATTGGTATAATCAACTTGAAGTTGGCTTCCTAAACTCTTGGCGGAAGCCAACGTATGGCTATAAACCTGCACAATCGGAAAGCCTTTTTCCTGCAAGGCGGTTCCCAGCTGTGTCGCTACATTTCCGGCGCCAATCAGTACAATATTCATGTCAATATTTTCCAAGGTGGAGTTTTTCCCATTGAAGTTTTTCTTCGCTGTGCGGTTTGCCCACCCGTTCTTTGTGGCCAATGGTAACAATACATCCGACAGACAGTTGCAACGGAATTTCCAATAAATCCCTTACATATTGTTCGGAATCGTAGCCGGCTTCCGTTTCGCGCCCCCTGATTTGTACCCAGCAACTGCCCAAACCCAAATCTTCGGCTTGCAATTGAAGGTAAGTCGCTGCAATGGCGGCATCTTCCAAGTGCGCTTCACTTTGCAGCGGGTCGGTCAAAACCACAACGGCCAAAGCGCAATTTTCGATAAACTTGGCGCCGGTGGATTTGCAAACCGACAGTTTCTGCAATGTTTCTTTGTTTTCAACTAAAACAAACTGCCACGAACGGCTGTTTTTGGAAGAAGGCGACATCAATGCCGTTTTCAGGATTTGTTCTACTTCGGAAGGCAAAAGCGGTTCATCGGTATATTGTCTGACACTTCTGCGGTGGATGATTAGTTCTGCGAAATTATTCATGATTACTTTTTTAATAATAAAGATTAAAATTTTCTACCGGTGATTTAGATACATAATTAACTTTATAATAATTTTCCATAACCGGTTGTTCCTTTTCGAGATTCAGAAGATGAATATCTAATATACGTTCCAAATCTACAATTGTATCCATAGTAAAATTATGTGTCCCACTTAACCATTTGGTAATTTCAGATTGGTTCGTTTTTCCCATTGCTTGCATGAGGTCTTTTTTCTTCCAACCTTTCTTTTTGAGAGTTTCATCAATCTTGGAGGCCATGAGCATTTTTTTCTCTATTCTATTCGATTCTTCAAATGAAATAGAACTTAGCACCTCTTTTATTATATCTTTTGTTTCCATAAGTTATTTTTTTATTCGATATTTAAGTCAATCTCAAAATCTTCCTCAAAATCTAATCCATTTTTTGAATATTTAATTTCTGCATTTTTTATCTTCTCCGTAATTTGTTTAGATAATTCTCTTAAAAAATAATTTTCTTTTTTCAATTTCGGGTCTTCTTGCAATGTTCTAACATTTTTTTGCCCACCTCCACCTAAAACTATTATTTGCGTTCCATATCGGATACAATAAAGTCTTAATCTATGGTTTGGACAATCATAAAGAGCGCAAACACCATCGCCAAGTTTCCCTTCTCCTGATTTAAAGAAAATTTCCCTTGCTCCCGTTTTAGCTCCTATTGTTTTTAAACGTTGAGCAATATCAATTATTTCACTTTTATGTGAAATAAAATTTTCCTTTAAAAATTTCTCGAAAAGAGTTTCGCTTTCTTTTTCCATTATAACAGAATATATAGAAGCTTTATTTCCACTCAAATGGGACAATTTTTTTAATTTGCATTTCATTTATAGATTGTTTACAAAGATAATTATATTTTACTTATAAGTAAAATATAATTGTATATTTAACATATTTGTTTTGGACTTGAGTCATTTTCCTGTCATTGTGTGTTTGGCGTACAATAATGGGAAGAGTTTCCACAAGGCGAATAATAAATTATTTCACAAAATTATTATTACTTTTGCGAAAGTACGAATTTTTTTCAAATGGAGAAACTAAATCGCCTCATTATTATTTTCGTTTATTGCCTCATCGTTACAGGGGTTTCCGCCCAACATTCACCTGTGGAAATAAAATATTCCGTAATGGATTTTTATGCTTTGCGATACTATCCTTTTAAAGTGAACGCCGATTCGATTGTCCAACAGGTGATTGACCGGAACAAGGAAAATTCGCATTCCGCATCTACTGTTTACCAAAAGACTTCGGTGAATCTGGTGGCCAATAAAGAATTTCAGGAGGGGTTTATTCAACAGTTGACTGTTTCGAACAATCTTTTATATAAATATGTGGTCAAACCTTACGGGCCTTGGTTGCAATATGCCGCGCCTTTGAAAGAGGATGCCCGGGAAACAGCCTTGACCATCGGCCTTCATGAGAAACACGAAAAAGACAATGTGCTGCTATATTCAAAAAATGAAGGGATTTATGGATTTATCGGGAAACAGGATGTGGCTTATCTTTTGGATGAACTCTTTGGGACGATTGATTTGTTCAAGGATAAAAACGAGGTCATGCTTTTGTCTTTCAAAAGTCCGTTGACTACGAAAAACAAGGATTCCTACCGGTTTTTCCTTTCGTCCAAAAAAATACAGGACAACCGGCCGGTATATGAAGTGGTTTTTTATTCCAAAAATCCATTGGATAATGCCTTTACCGGTTACCTTTACATTACGGCAGACGGAAATTATTCATTGTTAAAAGCTATTTTTACTATGAATAATCCGGAGAACCTGACTTTGACAAAAGATATTCTGCTCACGCAAACGTTTGAAACAAAAGAAAATAAATCCATCCCACTTAAAAAAGAAGCGGTTTTTATGTTGGGAGATGAAATAAAGGGCAGTCTGTTGGTAAACCGGACGGTTAACTATACGGATACACCGGAACCTTTAACGGCTTCCGAGCAACAAGTGGGGAACGTGGTGCAAATCGCTTCCCAAACCCGGCATTTCCAAAATTTGCAAAAGGGCATTCATTTTTTAATGACCGACCACTTGACAATTGGCGGCGAGAAAGGTCTTTTGGAATGGGGGCCTATCCTCGAAGCCGTCAGTTACAATGCTATGGAAGGGCTGCGGGTGAAAGCCGGCGGGAATACCACGCTTAACCTGAATAAACACTTCCTTTTCGGCGGCTATCTGGCTTATGGTTCCAAAGACCGGCAATTCAAATACCGGGGAGATATTATTTATTCGTTCCTGCCGAAAGACAAGGATATATGGGAATTTCCAAAACGCTTGTTAAGCGTCACTTACATTCGCGATTTGAATATTCCCGGACAGGATTTAATGACCGGTGACCGCGACAATTTTTTCTATTCTTTTTCGCATGCGAGGACGCGCAATTTGTCGCTGCAAAAATTGGCTGCCGTTTCTTACGAACATGAATGGCCCAACCGTTTATCCTATAAAATAGGTGGAAAATATTGGTACGACAGGCCTGTGGGACGTGTACAATATTTCAAGGAGGAAAATGGCGCTATCATAAAAGATATTGCCACTTCGGAAATGAATGTTTCTCTGCGGTACGCTCCGGGTGAGATTTTCATTCAAAACAGGGAAAAGCGCCTTTCTGCCCGTGAAGGGCATATTGAATTGAACATTCAACACCGGATGGGTTTCAAAGGGATTTTCGGTTCGAATTATAACTACCGGATTACGAATTTTAGCGCCGATAAACAAATTTATTTTCCACAGAATATCGGAAAGGTGGACGTGCAACTTTCAGCCGGGAAGATATGGAACCGCGTGCCTTTTCCCTTATTGTTTATTCCGGCAGGAAACCACAGTTATATTTTCATGGAAAATGATTACAATCAATTGAATCAGTATGAATTCACGACCGACCGTTTCGTTGCCGGCAGGGTCAATTTCCGGTTCAACTGGTCGCCGGTCAGTTTGTTTTGCAAGAGCAAAGTCAAGACCAATATCGGCGCCAAAGCCATTTACGGGCCTTTGTCGGACAACAACAATCCTGATTTACATCCCGAATTATTTATTTTCAATCAAGGGGTAAAACACTTGGGGAATACCCCTTATGTAGAAATGAACATTGGTCTTTCCAATATTTTCAAAGTACTCCGGGTAGAATGGGTACAGCGATTGACTTACCCGGACACGGATGGTTTGAGAGGGTCATTTTTTGTTACTACGGACTTCTCTTTTTAATTTTGTCCCGCAATAAAAACGTAGAGACACAAAATTTTGCACCTCTACAAACGTCAACGATTCCGCGAGTTATAACTTGCTGATTTGTCAAAAAAAACAACGAAACCTGGAAGGTCTTAAAGACCTTCCAGGTTTTCCTGTTTTCTGTTAATCTCCATTTTGGGCTTGTCCTGTCTTAATTTTCTAATACAGACATTACTTCAGCAAACATTTGTTCATTGGAAAATCCTTGAATATCAATGGATTTGGAACGGCAGAACGATACGCAGGTACCACAACCCTGGCATAAACCAGGATTTACTCGCGCTACGGTTTTTATCACTTCGCCTGCACGATTTTTAATTTCTTCGTGTTCGATAGCTTGATAGGGACAAGCCGTTTCACAGAGGAAACAACCGACGCAGGTCGAAACATCGTGCGTTGCAATGCGGTTGACTACGGCAATAGTCGGTTCGCGGGTCAGTTCGGCATTGGAAAACAAGCCGATGACTTTGGCTGCCGCTCCCGACGCCGTACTCACCGTATCGGGAATGTCTTTCGGCGCCTGGCAGGCTCCGCAAAGGTAAATCCCTGCCGTATTGGTTTCTACCGGTTTTAATTTAGGATGCGCTTCCGCAAAAAACTTGTAGGGGTCGTAGGAAACGTGCAGTTTTTGCGCCAATTCTTCCGCTCCGCAATTGGAAATGCCGGCAGTGGCGAGTACCACCATATCGGCTTCAATTTCCACCGGTTTGGCATCCAAAAGCGTATCTACACCCTTGACTATCAGTTTGCCGTCTTTTTCATACACACGTGCTACACGCCCGCGGACGTAGTTGGCGCCGTCTTCTTCGATGGCGCGGCGCACAAATTCTTCGTAGTTTTTGCCGCCGGCGCGAATATCCATGTAAAAGACGTACGATTCGCCGCCGTGCACTTTGTGTTGGTACAACATGGCATGTTTGGCGGTGTACATACAACATATCTTGGAACAGTACGGAAGGCCTTTGGCCGGATCGCGCGAACCGGCGCAAGCGATGAATACGATTTTTTTAGGAATCGTTCCATCCGACGGACGGCGAATTTCGCCCATGGTGGGGCCGGAAGCCGAAGCCAACCGCTCGAACTGCAAGCCGGTGATGACGTCGGTGTATTTTCCGTAACCGTATTCGGGAAAGAAATCCGTTTTGAGCACATTGAAACCGGTGGCCAATACCACAGCTCCAATATCTTCCGTAATAAATTCGTCTTCTTTGTCAAATTGAATGGCGCCCGTAGGACATATTTTTTCGCAGACTTTGCATTTGCCTGTCAGGTAATAACGGCAGTTTTTGCGGTCGATAACCGGCTTATTCGGAACGGCTTGCGGGAACGGCGTGTAAATAGCTGTCCGCATTCCCAAACCTTCGTTAAATTCGCTGGGAATTTTTTTGGTCGGGCATTTGGTGATGCAGGTTCCGCAACCCGTACACAGTTTGTAATCCACGCTTTTGGCTTTCAACCGAATGGTCGCCTTGAAATTCCCGATGAAACCTTCCAATTTTTCGAGTTCGGCATACGAGTAAAGCGTGATATTCGGATGTTGCGCCACATCGACCATCCGGGGTGTGAGGATACATTGCGAGCAGTCGAGCGTAGGAAACGTTTCCGAAAGTTGCGACATGTGACCGCCAATGGACGGGTCGCGTTCAACGAGGATTACTTTTTGTCCGGCATCCGCAATATCAAGGCTTGCCTGTATGCCGGCAATCCCGCCACCGATGACTAAAGCCTTTTTGGTAATCGGCACTTTAATCGAATTCAGCGGTTTGTTGCGTTTGACTTTTTCGACCAGCATCTGTACGAGGTCGATAGCTTTTTCTGTTGTTGCTTCGCCTTTTTCGTGCACCCACGAACAGTGTTCGCGGATGTTCGATATTTCGCACATAAACGGGTTAAGTCCCGCTTCGGCGCAAGCTTTGCGGAAAGTCGGCTCGTGCATGCGTGGTGAGCAGGCGGCCACCACCACGCCGTCCAATCCTTTTTCGCGGATGGCGTCTTTTATTTTCGATTGTCCCGGTTCGGAACACATATATTTATAATCGGTGGCAAATTCCACGCCTTCCATTTGGGAAGCGGTTTTTGCTACTCTTTCGCAATCGACTGTTGCGCCGATGTTTTCGCCGCAATGGCAAACAAATACTCCTATCTTAGACATAATTATTTCAATAATTCTTCTACTTCCGTTTTTAACAGAGGTAAATGGTTAATCACAATACTCCACAAAATATCCGCTGTTAGCGTGTCATATCCATGAATAACATAATTGCGAGTATCTACAATTTTTCGTGCATTGGTAATCGAAATATTGCTCCCACTTTTTAATATTCGATTCATTGCTTCACCAATGATTTCGATATTTCTTTCAATTCCCCGTCTCAACAACAAATTGTTTACAAATTCATCATACATTTTGGGTGTCGTTGCAAAGAAACTCTCTATTTCATCAACAGCAATCAAAATGTCTTCCAAATATTTACTTACTCTATCATCCATAAATGAGCGTTTTTGTGTTTTCAATGTTCTTTCTCAAATAAGAATTTCTAATAGGTTGATCTTCCAATAAATCAACTTCCCTGCCGAAAACATCTTCCAGCGAATACTTGAAATCGAAATAGTTGATAAAATGGTCTTTGATTGCCTTTTTATCAAAATCAACAATTAAATCAACGTCACTTTGTTCATTGAATTGGTCCGTGAGAACAGAGCCAAACGCAAACAGTTTCTTAACACCATACTTGTGGCATAAGTCTATTATTTGAGATGTATAACGGCTGAAATAATTCATTTTTCCATTTTTATTGATACAAAAATACAATTTTTCTTTGAATAAATATACCTAATTTGGAGTGACTACTATATCCAAATGTAATCATAATTCTTTTAATCGTCATTATCGTCTGTTTCCACCCAACTGTCTTCCTCTATCTCAATGGCTTCGCCGAGTAATTCAATCGTTTGTTCCGCAGGCAATTCCTGTACCGTTCGCAATTTGCGTTCAATGGCTCTCGACCGCACGCCCGCTTGGTCGATGACATTAGTGGCCTGCTGGAGTTTCTTCTTTGTTTTTTCCAGGATAACACCAAAATTGCCAAATTCCGTTTTGACGGCGCCCAGGATTTCCCACACTTCGCTGGAACGTTTTTCGATGGCCAATGTCTTGAAACCCATTTGCAGGCTGCTCAAAAAAGCGACTAAATTGGTTGGGCCTACCACGGTGATTTTGAAGTCCCGTTGCAAGATTTCAAAAAGTCCCGTTCGGCGCAGGATTTCTGCATACAATCCTTCTGTGGGCACAAACATGATGGCGAAATCGGTTGTAACCGGCGGATTGATGTATTTATCGCGGATGTCTTTGGCATTTTTCTTTACCGAATTTTCAAACTGCTTGGTGATGATTTCTATATCGCGCGGATTCAGGTTGGCGATATTATCATACGTTTCGAGCAAGCGCTGGTAATCTTCGTTCGGGAATTTGGAATCAATCGGAAGCAACAGGGATTTGTTATCATTATTTTTTCCGGGTAATTTGATGACATATTCCACCCGTTCTTGGCTGCCTTCTTTGATGACAGCGTTTTGCTCGTATTGTTCCGGGGATAATATTTGTTCCAGAATGGCGCCCAATTGTATTTCGCCGAGGTTTCCCCGGGTTTTCACATTGGTCAATACTTTTTTCAAATCGCCGACTCCGGAAGCGAGGGATTGCATTTCGCCCAGACCTTTGTGCACTTGCTCCAACCGGTCGCTGATTAATTTGAACGATTCGTTGAAACGTTTTTCGACCGTTTCCTGCAGTTTTTCGTCCACGACTTTGCGCATTTCCTCCAATTTTTTGCTGTTTTCTTCCTGCAAAGTTTGGAGTCTCTTTTCCACTGTTTCCCGGATTTCTTTCAGGCTGTCTTCCGTACTTTTCTTGACTTGTTCCTGCCGGTTGGAAAACGTTTCAAACTGGCCTTTTTGCGCATTGGACAGTTCGGCAACGGTTTTTGTCAAGGTGTCGCCCAGCAATTTGAATGAATTATTTAATTCTTCGCGGTTTTCTTTGAATGATTTTTGACTTTCTTCCCGGTTTCTCCCAAATTCATCGCGCACCAACGGGTCGATTTTCGAAAGACCTGTATCCAATTTAATGAAATTGGTATTCAGTTCTTCCGAATTATCCTTGGTTTTCTTCGTGATTGTCAGAAATATATTAAGGATAATAAGGACAATAAGGAGGATAAGAAGAATTGTTGGTGTCATTATTGTATTTTATTCGTTAAGCAAATGTCGGAGCTACGAATAGCTTTTGCAATCCGACTTCTTCGCGTTTTAATCCTACGGCCAAACCAATCGCCTGGGTAATATACAGCACCGGAATATTCATTTTTTTGTGCAAATAACTGTCAATATGCGAACGGCGCATATCGAGATTTGCCTGGCACATCGGACAGGCCACAATAATCGCACCGGCGCCGCGGTCTGTGGCGTCTTTCACAATCTTGCCCGACAGTTTGGCGACAATATCGGTACGGGAAACCGAAAATCCGGCGCCGCAACATTCGGTTTTATATCCCCAATCGAGTGAAGTCGCCCCGATTTTCCGCATCAGGTCGTCCATGGATTGCGGGTCTTCCAATCGGTCGAATTGTAAGATGTTATGCGGACGAACCAAGAGGCAGCCGTAATAGCAAACGACTTTTTGTTCAAAAGGTTTGACCATTTTTTCTTCTATCCGGCCGGCAATGTATTTTTCAATAAATTGCATCACATTCAATATCTGCACTTTTCCGTCCAAAGGCATTTGGAGGATTTCGGAGACCCGGGTTTTTAAGCCGGCATCTTCATTCAGTTCGTGTTGCGCCACGCTCAACCGGTTGTAGCAAGCGGCACAGGGAACTACAATTTCCGAAAATCCCTGTTTTTCGGCCAGGGCCAATATCCTTGCCGGTAAAGAAACGGCCAATTCATGATTGAGGTTGTGTGCAGCGGTAGCTCCGCAACAATTCCAATCTGAAATTTCTACAAGCTGAATATCAAATACTTGTGCCAAAGCTATCGTTGATTGGGCGTAGTCGGAAGAAGTTCCTTTCAAGGAACAACCCGGGTAAAATCCTATTTGCATGTTGTTGTGAAAATTTTATTCAGTTGTTTTTTGTCTTTTACCATTTCGGGCATCAACGGAAGTTTGCCTTTCAGGAACATCTTGGGGGCAATATCCAGATCCTGGAAGACGTTGAAAGTCCGCACCTTATAATCTGCAACCAAACCGATTTCGTACAATCGCCCGGTGTATCTGACCGAATCAAGGAAAGCCCGGTGGAAAGAAAGAATGTGACTTGCTTTTTTGTTCACTTTCTTTTCCCGGAGAGCCGTTTCGCGTAGATAGTCCATCAGTTGGGGAATATCTATTTCCATCGGACAGCGGGTAAGGCAATTCTGGCAAGATATGCACAGCCAAATGGTTTCCGAACCCAGAAGTTTGTTGTAATTGTCGATGTGATTGGTCTGAAGCAACCGCATCACCCGGCTGGGCGGATAATCCATTTCTTCAGCTACAGCGCATCCGGCAGAACATTTTCCGCACTGATAACAACGATTTACATTGACTCCTGTCGCGGATTTTATTTCGGATATATATCCTTTCTTTTCATGGATTTGCATGTGTTTTTCATTTTATATTCGTTTGCACAAAGTTAGACAAAAAATATTCATGTACCCGCGTATCTTCTGTTAATTCCGGATGAAAAGCTGCGGCAAGGAAATTATTTTGCTCGGCAAACAGAATTTTGTTCTCAAAAGTAAGTAAAGCGTTCACCCGGGCGTCCGCTTTTTCAATATAGGGTGCACGAATAAAAATAGCGGGAAACGGTTTGCTTCCCAATACCGGAATAGGCATCTCCGCTTCAAAACTTGCCAATTGCCGTCCAAAAGCATTGCGTTCCACAAATGTGTCCATCAATCCCAAGCGATATTGGTCGCTGTTGATGATGTGTTTCGACAACAGGATGAGTCCCGTACAAGTTCCAAAAACGGGCAACCCATTGCGCCCTGCTTCGGCAATGGGTTCCAATAAGTTATAACGCACTAAGAGCTTTCCCATGGTCGTACTTTCGCCACCGGGAAGGATTAGCCCGCTTATTCCGTCCAAATCTTCGGGATTTAACACCTCTACGGCTTCCACACCTAATTGGTGCAATGCGTTCCGATGCTCTCTCACAGCTCCTTGCAGGGCTAAAATTCCAATCTTCATCCCGTTTATCCGTTATTTTTTACCATCCGCGACCGGCCAATTTATCTTTGTCGTCCATTTGGGCTACGCTTTGACCACGCATGGCATCGCCCAATCCTTTGGATACTTCGGCAATCAGATGCGCATCTTTGTAATGGGCTACGGCTTCTACAATGGCTTTCGCGCGTTTGGCCGGATTGTCCGACTTGAAGATGCCCGAACCGACAAATACGCCGTCGCATCCCAATACCATCATCAAAGCGGCATCGGCAGGAGTTGCTACGCCTCCGGCGGCAAAATTAACCACCGGCAGCCGGCCTAATTCTTTGACTTGCAATACCAATTCGTAGGGTGCGCCGAGGTCTTTGGCAATAGTCATCAGTTCCATCGGAGTCGCGCTTAATACGCGCTGTATGTCTTCGTTGACCTGACGGATGTGGCGGACCGCTTCCACTACGTCTCCTGTACCGGCTTCGCCTTTGGTGCGTATCATAGCAGCCCCTTCACCAATCCGGCGAAGCGCTTCACCCAAGTTGCGGGCGCCGCATACGAACGGCACTTTGAAATCCGATTTCAGGATATGATACACATCATCTGCCGGAGTTAATACTTCGCTTTCGTCGATGAAGTCGATGTCCAATGCTTCCAGGACGCGAGCTTCCACGATATGTCCGATACGGGCTTTCGCCATTACGGGAATGGATACCGCTTGCTGAATCCCGACAATCATTTCGGGGTCGGACATACGCGCTACACCGCCTTGCGCCCGAATATCCGAAGGTACGCGCTCCAATGCCATGACGGCAACGGCGCCTGCTTCTTCAGCGATTTTTGCTTGCTCCGGATTGACAACATCCATGATAACTCCGCCTTTAAGCATCTCTGCCAGGCCTCTTTTCACACTTACAGTACCTGTTTCTTTCTTAATATCAGTCATGATTTCTTTATTTATTCAATAAATTAAGTTGCAAAGTTAGCATATTCTTTTAGAAAATGAAAAAAAAGAATAATTTGCATTTCGTTAAATTTTGATAATCTCTTGGTTAATACAAGAAAAAATATTACTTTTGCCAATTAATTAAACAAAAATAGTTTTTATTACAAAATAGAAAACATTTTATAAAGACATAATTCATTAAATAAAAAGCGTTAGCTTTTATTCTTGTCTTTGAAATATCGACAATTTCAGTAATTGCAAGAATAAGTTAGAGAACGCTCACGAGAATTCGTGGGTATAACTTATTTGCAATTACGGGTAGTCGATAACCTCAAAGACAAAAAAGTTAAGTCCCACGTTTTTTTATTTTAAATAATCGCTTCATAGGGACTTGGAAGCATAAATTCTACAAACATGCAAAACAAGTCATAGGAAACTGGGCGGGCAGTTCTATTCAATATTTTTCCCTCTCATTTTTTAGTTATTGAATTTGCCCGCTTAAACTCATAGGGTAAAGGCAGCAATAAGTATTTTAAGCTTCTTAAGTAGCTTAAGTAGCTTAAGAAGCTTAAAATACTTATTGCCTTCACCCTTACTTAAAAAATCAACTATTAATAAATTAATAAATTCAATGAAAATGAAAAGAAAGATTTTTTTAGCGCTGACACTCATTGTGTTGAGTGCAGCAAGTGCGAAAGCGCAAGTATTGATTGGCGCCGCCGATGAACCTCATCCATCGGCTGTATTGGAATTGCGAAGCAGTAGCGCAGGCTTGTTGCTTCCGCAAGTCAAATTGGATAACATTGATAATATATCTTCCCTGTTGACAACCCCGGCGCCCGGGATGTTGGTCTGTAATCTTACCGGTTCTTTGCGGCATGGAGTGTATTACTGGGATGGAGAATGGAAATTGTATATCGGGTTTTGAGAATGAAACAAATAAATAAAATAAAGACAATGAACAAAAGAATGTATTTTATGCTTTCGCTGTTGTTGGTAATGACCACCGGTTTGAAAGCGCAAGTTGTAATTGGTACGAATGCGGCAGAGCC
>JAISKT010000204.1 GCA_031261295.1 Candidatus Symbiothrix sp.
TTTCGTTGAAGAATTCAGATTACTTTCCAATATCCTCCATTGTCGGGACCTATGCGCTCCAATAAGCCTTTGGCTTTGAGTTTGGCGATGTTGGCTTTTACATTTCTCAAATTAATGCCGACAATTTCAACTAATTCTTCTATTGTTATTGAGTTATTATCAGAAATTTTTTCTAATATTTTCTGTTGATTGTTGGATAATGTTCTCTTTTCAGTGTCTTTTTCAGTGTCTTTTTCAGTGTCTTTTTCAGTGTCTTCGCTAATTTTTTCTCCAAAAACAGTAACCTGAAAGCCATCTGAAATTGGTCTAAATTCGGGTTCGGGTAGTCCTGATTCCTTGAAATAACCGCGAACCCGCGCAATGCCCGAACCGTATTTTTCTATCCATCCCATGTTTTTGAAAAAATCGGCAATTTTTCTGTTGCGCGGGGTAGATTTATAATTGCCCGACAACAAATCGTCTATGGTGATATCTTCGGGCAACTTTCCCGGATTGTAGAATTCAATATAATTGTCGAAAACCTTAACCACCGAATCGGAGGTGGAGCGATAATCGCGATGAATAATCATATTAATTACAATCTCGCGTATGGCTTCCAGCGGATACTGCCACCGTTGTGTATTTTGCGGATTTCCGGTAATGATAATTTCTACATTGATGTGCTTACGCACAAAATCCAACACCTGATTTACCTGCGTGATAATATCGGTTTGCGTTCGGGTTGTGTCTAAAATAGTTATCGGCGTCTTAAACCTGCCCAATTCTATGGTTGTTTCCACCGAATCTTTGTTTTTGAACATTAGAAAGGCAGCATTTGCGGGTTTGTTTTCTCTGATTAAGTCATTTTTCAGCAAAAAGGGCAACGGCGATTCATTAACAGTCAAACTGTTAGATTTCTGTATTTCAATGGCATTTTGCACTTTGTCAAGCGAAATATCATCAAGTGTATGAAATGTATCCGGATAAGCATCCCAGCTGGTGTTGAGCGACTGTAAATGCAAATTTACGACTTCTGTTGTGGAAAGTAAATGATTGGAATTGGCAATTCGCTTGTAATATCTGCCTCGCGTAGAAACTGGTTTTACCGGATATTCCTGAACCTCAAATATTGCAACTTCTTTGTCATCGACTATTTCGTGATAGGCATCGGGAATAATCTGCGGCTGCGTTTTATTTTTTATTTCGTTTACCCAATTTTGCAAACTTTCCTTCCCAATTGTAAAATTTTTGAAAGGTTGCCCATTATTGTCCACACCAACAAACACCCGTCCACCTTTGGTATTTGCAAAAGCGACCAGCGTTTCAATGACGTCTTCATTGAACTTCGGCTTAAATTCCGTATGTTGAGTTTCCTTGTTGAGCATAAACATTTAATTTTTATTTTATCCTATCTTACAAAGATACGGAGAAATATTGAAAATTTAAAGCCCCGACAATCCACTCACACGCTTTCCCATCTCCATACGGATTATGCGCCTGAGCCATTTTATTATATATCTCGTTATCTCTCAACAGCAATTCCACATTTTCCACTATCGCATCCGCATCCGTTCCAACCAATTTCACAGTCCCTGCGTCCACTGCTTCCGGTCGTTCCGTGGTATCCCGCATCACCAGCACCGGCTTCCCCAACGAAGGCGCTTCTTCCTGAACCCCGCCGCTATCCGTCAAAATCAGATGCGCATGTTGCATCATATACACAAACGGCAGATAATCCAATGGGGAAATCAAATAAACATTGCTGATATTTGCCAAAAGCTCATACACCGGTTTTTGTACATTCGGATTCAAATGCACCGGATAAACAATATCCATCTCCGGATGGGCAACGGCAATCTCTTTCAACGCCTTACAAATATGTAAAAATCCTTCTCCGAAATTTTCCCGGCGATGACCGGTTACCAATATTAATTGAGAGTTGAAAGTTGAAAATTGAAAATTTTTGTTTATTGGATATCCGGCATTTATTATCTCTTGCTGAAGTTTTTGTTGCAATAATATATCATTATTAATTTTGTTTACCACCCAATGTAAAGCATCAATCACCGTATTGCCGGTTACATAGATTTTGTGTGCATCTATTTTTTCCTGCAAAAGATTGTTCTTCGATATTTCGGTGGGAGCAAAACAATAATCGCATAAGCGATCGGTCAGTTGCCGGTTCATTTCTTCCGGCCAGGGCGAAAAAAGATTATAGGTTCTTAGCCCGGCCTCCACGTGCGCCACTTTGATTTGTTGATAAAAAGCGGCAATCGTTGCAGCCATCGAAGTGGTCGTATCGCCATGCACAAAAACGATTTCCGGTTGAAATTCTTTCAAAACATCCCGCATACCCAAAAGCACTTTGGACGTAATATCATACAAATCCTGGTTGGGCGCCATGATGTTGAGGTCATAATCCGGTTGAATATCAAACACTTCCAAAACCTGATCCAACATCTGACGGTGTTGACCGGTCACGCAGACTTTTGTATCGAATTTTTCAGGATATTTCTGAAATTCCTTTACCAAAGGAGCCATTTTGATGGCTTCGGGGCGAGTGCCAAAAACTAATAATATTTTCTTCATTTCCTTATTCCGCAAAAATCCAATTCTATTTTGGTGTTATCTTTTTCTATGTCGTAGAACGGTTTATGTCCTACCAACCAAACCACAATATCGGCTTTTTGATAAGCTTCCCGGTATTCCGTCAGATGATATGTTTTATGTTCGGAAATATTCGGCTCAACAACCAACACTTCGGCATTGGATTCGCTCAATATCCGTGACGTAATATATTTGGCAGGCGATTCCCGCAAGTCGTCAATATCCGGTTTGAAAGCCAAGCCCATACAGGCTACTACCGGTTCCCTGCCGTTTTCTATTTCAAATTGCCTTGCAGCTTCTATCGCCCGGTTGGCACACCAGTCCGCTTTATAATCATTGGTTTCCCGCGAACGTTTGATGATTTGCGCCTGCTCCGGATAATCGGATACGATAAACCAGGGATCAACTGCGATGCAATGTCCGCCCACGCCCGATCCGGGTTGCAGAATCTTTACCCGCGGATGTTTATTGGCTAACGCAATCAGTTCCCAGACGTTGATGTAGGCTTTGTCGCATATCATGGACAATTCATTGGCAAAAGCGATTTGCACGTCACGCGATGAATTTTCGGTCAGTTTACACATTTCGGCTGTCCGTGCGTTGGTCGGGTGTAAGGTTCCTTTCACAAAACGGGAATAAAATTCAATGGCTTTTTGGGTTGATTCGGGATTGATGCCGCCAATCACCCGGTCGTTGTGCTCCAATTCGTAGAGGACATTGCCCGGCAATACCCGTTCGGGACAGTAAGCGATATAAATTTTATCTTTCAATTCCGGGCGTTCTTTCCAAATCAAGGCAGCCATTTTTTCCGTGGTCATTACCGGAGAAGTCGATTCAATTACAAATAAATCGCCGGCTTTGAGATACGGAATAACGGTTCGTGTAGCCGATTCTACATAAGAAATATCAGCGCGATGGTTCTGTTTGAAAGGGGTCGGCACTACAATGAAATAAGCATTAGCGATTTTCGGCTCTACGGCTGCCTGCAAATGTCCGGAGTTAACCACTTCTTTCACAAGATTGCCCAAATAAGGTTCAATGATATGAATTTCACCCCGGTTGATTGTTTCAACTACGGACGGGTTAATATCCACTCCTAATATATTCAAACCTTTGGAGGCGGCAAAGGCGGCAGTGGGAAGGCCGATATAGCCTAAACCCATGAACACTGCATCAAGATATCTATCTTTTGTCATAATTTGTAAAAGAAATTAATTAATAATATTTGAATGGATATTTGAAAATTGTGAGGCAAACCCGTCATGACAAGTCTTTTTCGTGTAAATGCGTGTAATTCGTGTAAATGCGTGTAATTCGTGGATTATATCTTTTCCAAATTTTCCTTGGCAATATACGTCGTAGCCAGCGACACTAATCCGCCAAGCCTCACCACCACTCGCTTGTGCCCTTTTATCCGGTACAACTCCCCTTCGACTCCTGCAAATTCACCTTTGATCACCCGCACCTTTTCGCCTCCTTTCAGATTCTCCGGATCGTTCAAAATAATCGTCTTATCCGAAAATTCTTGCAAAAACATGAAATCTTGCATCTGTTTGTCGGGAATGATTTGGAATTTCCTGG
>JAISKT010000246.1 GCA_031261295.1 Candidatus Symbiothrix sp.
CTATTGAAAAGACATTTAGATGATTATTGTCCGCTTTTTGCCGTTTGTAAATTAGATTTGGGCGCCGACCCCTCCCCTACTCAGACCACCACACAGCAAATGGAAGCCATTCGTGAAGGTGCTATCATTCCGGCTTACGAAGCCCGTTATTTCCAATATGGCCGCTACCTGCTGCTTGCCGGAGCCAGAGAAAATACGCTGGCTTTCAACAATCACAATATGTGGCTCAACGATCTGACCGGTCGTTGGCAAGGTCGTTGGACGCTTAATATCAATATTAATGAATGTTACTGGCCGGTAGAAAACACGAATCTGCCGCGTGTAAATGAATCCCTGTTGTTTTTTACCGAACAGTTGGCGCAAGCAGGTGCACGTACAGCCAAGGAACTCTACGGTTGCCGCGGCTGGTGCGCCCATCACGGCACAGATGTATGGTTTAATACGGCTCCTACGGATGGCAATCCGCAGCACGCGACTTGGCCATTGGCGGGTGCTTGGCTGATGCAACAACTGTACGACCATTATCTCTACGACCCCAATCCTGCATACTTGAAACGTATTTATCCGCTTTTGAAGGGAGCTGTCGAATTTAGCCTCGACTTTTTAGTAAAAGACCCGGTAACCGGTTATATGGTTACCAATCCGTCCACATCGCCGGAAAACCGATTTTTTGATGAGAAGGGAAATAGCGCAGCTGTATCTATCGCTGCTGCCAATGATATCCAAATCATCCGCAATCAGCTTCGTAATTTTATCGAAGCCTCTACTGTATTGAATACAGATAAAGAGATGAGCGACCGTTCGGCAGCCATTCTCGAACAATTGCCGCCGCATCAAATCGGCAGTTTAGGACAATTGCAGGAATGGTTCTATGACTTCAAGGAAACAGAGGTTACGCATCGGCACATGATGCATCTTTTTGCCTTTTATCCCGACGACGATATTACAATACGAAAAACACCCGAATTGGCAGAAGCGGTCAAAGTGGTGCTAAACAGGCGTGGAAATAAAGATTTGGGTTGGACAAGCGCATGGAGAATCAGTCTGTACGCCCGCATGGAAGAAGCCGCCAAGGCATACAACGACTTGCATCGGATGTTGGCAAGCGTAAGCGGATGGCCCAAGCCGGAAGACAGCCGTATAACACCCTCTTTTGAAGGTAATCAGGCGATACAAGGCGTTTCGGCAGGTATAGCTGAGATGCTGATGCAAAGTCACAGCGGAGAACTATATCTTCTTCCGGCGCTTCCGTCTCAATGGAAAACGGGAGCAGTAAAAGGCTTGAGAGCACGCGGCGGTTTCGAGGTCGATTTGGCTTGGAGCAATGGTGTATTGGCAAAGGCTTTTGTTAAAGCCAATTATGATCGCACTTGCCGACTGCGCACCAAAGGGGAGGTAAAAGTTTTTTCTTCCGGTAAAGAGGTCAATGTAACATCTCTGGGAGAAAATTTCATTAGCTTTGAAGCAATTGCAGGAAAAATATATGAGATTGTAGCGATATCGTCGGATATCAAGCACAGATTCGTTGTCGCTGACTATGCACACTGCTCGGTTCAATATATTGACCAGTTCGATCCATCGAAAAACTGGTCATTCAAAATTGCAGAAATCGCATACGATATGCAGTTAGACGGCGCCAATCGTCTTGTTATTAACAGGTCGAAGGGCTATGATGTGTATGATCTAACTACACGCAAATTAGTGGAATCTGTGGAGTGGTCTGAAATTCCGAACGTCGTGCGATCGTTTTGCCTGCGTCCGGACAAGCATGTTTTTCTGGCAACACAGGACGGAGCTGTTTATGAATATGATGAAAAACGTGAACTTGTTGCCATACACACGATGCCGGAAGAACTCCGTGTTGTACGGTGTATGCGCCTGACGCCGGAAGGAACAGCGCTAATGGCGGCTATTGACGGGGTCTATGAAGTGTCGCTGGCAAAGGGGCTGCCAACCGAGAAGCGGATTCTCAGAAGCTATCCCATACCGCCTAAGCCACTCGAAGCCCCTACCCCACAAGACGATCCGGAATGTCCACCGTTCCCAACTGCAAATAAAGGTCTTATGGGACGTAACCCTTTCATGGGACAGGTTGCTCCTGACGGCAATGTGGTCGTTTCCGGCGGCTACGCAAGAAGACTTTTCTTCTTCACACGGGATGGTGAGTTGTTGCATAGAGTAACGATGCCGCAGCCGCCGGGCAAACGTGACCATTATTATGCAGGATTTCAGATTCTGCCGAACGGCAATGTAGTATTGTCGCAGTGGACAGGATACTCTGAAAAAGACCAACGACCCGGCCTCAAATTGACGGAGTTCGATAACGATCTCAAACCCGTCTGGACATGGGACGATCCGACTGTCGGGACAATCAACCACGTTATTGTTTTTTAAACCAACTAAATATGAGCAAAAAAAAAATTAAGTCGCATTTAATCACTTCGGGGTTTATCAAGCCTTTCAAATTGATAACCTCTCTATTCGTTATTTGTTTGATACATCAATCCTGTATCAATAAAGATGAAATAAAAGTAAATCAAGTTTCCATGAAATGGCAGTTCGATGTGCCTGCAACAAAGTATTGGGAAAGTATGCCTATCGGCACAGGACGTTTTGGGGCGATGATTCCCGGTTCAATTGACCATGAAGTGATTCCTTTCAACGATGAAACGCTTTGGACAGGCGGGCCGAATAATCCTAATAATCCGGAAGGGCCGGAGATTCTGAAAAAAATTCGCGAATATGCTTTTGCCCGTGATTGGGCGAAGGCAACCGAAGAATCGTGGAAATTGGCAAGCGACCCTATGGCGGTGCAAAATTATCAGGCTATGGC
>JAISKT010000276.1 GCA_031261295.1 Candidatus Symbiothrix sp.
CAATCCAAACGCAGTAAAGCTTTTACAATTTCCAACACCATCGCTTGAGAGAAATCGGAGTAAGTGTGAATTTCATCTAAAATAACGTCACATCCTTTTACATCCAACATGATACTTTCAAATCCTGAGGTACCAAAAATAATTGCAGCAAGTTGATGTGGGGTTAGCACTTTTATCGAAGAGCCAATTAAAGGTTGCAATATTCGTTCTTCAATATTTTTGCCAACGACAATTTGGGAAGTTGCATGTAAAAGTCGAATATCTTTATTGGGAACAGTAGATTTCATTCGTTCCCACATCGCATTAATAGATGCTTGAAAAGGCAAGGTGTAAAAAATTCGTCCTTTACATCGTTTTAACAAAAAGTCTGTTTTCCCCGCCCCCGTTGGAGCAACAACCAAAGTATGGGGCTTAACATTGTCCATGGAAATTTCGGACAAAGGATAAATAGGATTTCTTCGTGATGTATCAAAATAGTAACTTACGTCAGGAGTCTCAAACAAATGTTGTAAATTTTTCTCTGTTTCAAAAGAAAAAGCCGAAGCAAAATGGTCGGCGGACATCAATAATCCTCGCCAGGGCGACCACCCGTTATTCTTTGTTTCACAATAATCAACCACATATTGTAGTGCTTGTTTAGCTTCATCTATTGAAATCTCGTTTTTATGATAACCAAATATGCCAAGAATCTGCAAGCTATATTTGCTCCATTCATTCCAATTTTTCAAATGGTTGTCTATCCAATGTCTGCTATTCTGGTCTAAATCAAGGATACCACGCTCTTTGGAATCATTCTCAATAGATTTGTGGTGTGCTACAATCATATCAATCAAACAGTTCCATTCTTCTTTCGGGAAGACAGGCAAAAAGGCTAAAGAAGAAAGTTCGTGTCGATGTACATAGTTTTCTTCTCTTGACTCGGCTAATGATTTTGTATTAATATCGTTTATTTTATTCTGAAAATGGTCATGGGCTTTACCTAAATCATGCAAAATAGCGCCTTTACAGGCAGTATCAACCTCAAATGAGAAATCAAAATGCGAAGCAAACATCTTTACTGCTTGAACAACTTGTTCTGTATGTTCAAGCAAACTGACATTGCCGTAATTGACACTTTTTGCTAATATTTGGTCAAGTGTTTTCATTACATATCTCGTATCGGATTACCATAAACTTTAAGTTCACCGAACATTTCCGAACAATTATCAAAACGATTATATCCAACTTTGAAAGCGTTTTCGGAAGAACAAATTAGTTCAAAGCCCTCAATTTTATCAAAACCATCTTCATCCATTATTAGTAACTCTTCCGGAAAAACCAAATCTTCGTTCCGACACAAACAAACAGTTTGGGTAAAGGCTCTTTGTGCATCTGCTTCATCGCGAAATGCCAAATAAAGATTGGGATATAACATCACACCTCTGTTTATAATTCCCATATTTTTTGCTATATAATAGGTTCTTCCAAGAGAATCTGTTTTCTTTTCTTTTTCAAATTTTCCTTTTGATCGTGTCCGTTCTTGTTGAGAATCAATGCCACAATAATTTAATCTATAACGAACTATTTTTGATATTTCGCCCGCCTTTGTCAATAATTCTGGAAATAACTTCTTTTCTATTCCTTCAATTATAGAAGGCGTTAGAAATTGTTGACTGTACGTTTCGCTATCTCTTACCGCCGTCCAAGGTTTTATAAAACCAAATGGACCAGAATATTTTACCACATAATACATAACTCTTTCTTTAATAAATTGCACCAAAACCAATTCCTGTCGAATTTCCTAAACCAACATTCCATGCGAATAATTTTGTTTCTGGTTTGCCTTCAATAATCACAGGGCATAAATTTACTCGATTTTTTATACCTCTATAATCAATAACTTTAGTTTTCGCATTAAATGCGGAAGTGTCAAAGTTTATTTTCAAACTTTCATCTTTAGGCAAACCAGCCAATTCCATTTTATGCAATAAAGTTTCTTCTAAAAATCTTCCCGCATCTTTATCTTTAAATGTATAATGAATATCATTATCTCCTTCAAATCTCCGGATAAAAATAGGACTTGCGCATTGAAATAAGGTTTTATTCGTTAAATCCAGATTATCTTCAATAGTTATATCTGTCACCCTCATTCCATAACACATTTCTGTATCATTCATGATTGATTTTACCACTTGTTTCAAATAGTTGTCATCGTAAAAACTTATAAACATAGTTGCACCATTGGGATAATTCAGGCCATTTTCATTGGTTTTTGCATTTAGTAGCCAAGAAAAAGAATATAAAGCCGGATTTCCATGCAAATCGTTTATACCAAGCCATTTGTGAAGAGTTCCAACTAATTTGGGTTGGTAATTGAATGTTACTAATTCTTTATTAGGAGTCGTTGTAATATGTATTCTCATAAGTTGTTTAAATTATTAGATTTCAAAGATATTAATCTTATTTTACAAATTTTCATAAAAGTAGATAAAATATTTTTATTTCTATGCGTTAAACGCTGAAAAACCGTTTTAAAATAAGCAAACCTGTTAGGTCTTAAAGACCTAACAGGTTTCTTTCTAAAAAAAATGGCGGCTACCTACTCTCCCACTTGTGTGCAGTACCATCGGCGCGACCGGGCTTAACTTCTCTGTTCGGAATGGGAAGAGGTGGAACCCCGATGCTATAACCACCTGAATGA
>JAISKT010000279.1 GCA_031261295.1 Candidatus Symbiothrix sp.
GAAGCGCGCCGAATCAATTCATCCACAGGGATTTTATGATAATTGGCAACCGGATCACGAAGCGCCTCACGGGGAGAGGCCACTTTGGCCAATTGTGTTTCTATTTTCATCACAGCAGCGGAAGCATTTTTTACTTCTTCGGGACTATAACCGGACAAGGTGAAAAGTTTTTCGATTAATCCGGTATATTTCGTGCGAAGTTCCTGCGAACGTGCATCATTTTCCAGATAATAGTCACGGTCTCCCATTTGATAGCCTCCCTGATAAATATGAAGAATATTTATCGAACTGTTCATGTCGTCTGCATCAATGTACGGCGAAAAAAATGGAGAAAAGCCATTCCGAAACAGTTCGGCTAAAACAGCCGTAAGTTGCGATTTGTCGCTGATAGCATTTAATTTTTCAAGATAAGGAAGCAGCGGTGCATTCCCTTCTTTATTCAAGCGGACACTGTCCATGGCCAGCGCATAAAGATCGCCGATTTTTTGGGCTACACTTCCCTCCTCATTGGTTTTTTGAGAAATTTCATTGATCAGGTCTTTCACTTGTTCCTGACTTTTTTCGCCTAATTCATCGAAAGTGCCGAAACGGGAATATTGCGGTTTTAAGGGATGGGATAACTTCCATCCACCGCAGGCAAACTGATAAAAATCGTTTCCCGGAACAGCGGAAGTATCCAGGTTAGCAGGATCAATACCGCCTTGTACGGCATCTTTCTTTTCTTTACAAGCTGATAATGTCATAACAGCAATGATTGTTAAATAAATTAATTGTTTTTTCATATTACTAACTATTTGATATTGTAATTTTCTAATTCAATGGTCGCCGATGTCCATTCGTCCATTATGGCGGATAATTTTTTCTGCCATTCGGCATGTTTCCATAATAAATCCACGTTTGAAGCGCCTTCAGGCGTAACTAAGATTTCTTCCATCGCTTTGATCTCCGTTTCCAACTGCCCAATCTTTTTTTCGCAATCGGCTACGCTTTTTTCTAAACGCTTGAGTTGCCGTTGTTGTTCTTTGCGCTCCTTAAAAGCCTCACCCCCCGGCCCCCTCTCCACTGGGAGAGGGGATTGCGGCGTACGCTCTTGCGAAGGCTTCTCCTCCTCCCTTGTGGGGAGGAGGCCGGGAGGAGGGGCGTTCTTTTCAAGAAATTCATAGATACCGCCCAGATGCTCCCGTACTTTCTGATTTCCAAATTCATAGACTTTGTCAACCAAACCATCTAAAAATTCACGGTCGTGCGATACTACGATGACTGTCCCGTCAAATTCTTTCAATGCCTCTTTCAGCACATCTTTGGAACGCATGTCCAAATGGTTGGTCGGTTCGTCGAGAATCAGCAGGTTGACCGGTTCGAGCAACAAGCGAATCATTGCCAAACGGGTTCGTTCCCCGCCCGAAAGCACGGCTACTTTTTTATCCGAAGCTTCCCCGCCAAACATAAACGCGCCCAGAATATCCCGGATTTTGGTACGGACATCGCCTGTAGCCACATAATCTATTGTTTCAAAAACGGTTAGTTTTTCGTTCATCAAATCGGCCTGGTTCTGGGCAAAATAACCAATCTTGACATTGTGTCCCAATTGCAGTTTGCCCTCGTATGGGATTTGCTCCATGATACACTTGACCAAAGTCGATTTTCCTTCTCCGTTTTTTCCGACAAAAGCCACTTTATCGCCCCGGTTGATGGTAAGATTTACATTTTCAAAAATCAAATGATCACCGTATCGTTTGGCTCCGTTTTCCACAATCACCGGATAAGAGCCGGAACGCGGCGCCGGCGGAAATTTCAATCGTAAAGTAGCATTGTCTTCTTCATCCACTTCCAAACGTTCCAGTTTATCCAATTGTTTGATACGGCTTTGCACTTGCACCGATTTGGTGGCTTTGTACCGGAAACGTTCGATAAAATCTTCTGTATCTTCTATTTGCTTCCGCTGATTTTCGTAAGCGCGGATTTGCTGTTCGCGGCGTTCTTTCCGCAATTCCACGTATTTGGAATAATTGACGCGGTAATCATAGATTTTCCCCAAGGAAATTTCAATGGTTCGTTGCGTCACATTATTAATAAAGGCCTTGTCGTGCGAAACGAGTACCACGGCATTGGCCTGCGTAGAAAGGAAATTTTCCAACCATTGAATGGATTCGATATCCAAATGGTTGGTCGGCTCATCCAACAGAAGGATGTCCGGTTTCCGTAAAAGTATCTTAGCCAATTCGATACGCATACGCCAGCCGCCACTGAATTCGTGGGTAGGCCGTTCGAAATCGTTCCGGGTAAAGCCCAAACCAATCAAGGTTTTTTCCACTTCAGCCTGAATGTTGGCGGAACCTTCCATGACCAAGCGTTCATTCAAATGGGTAATGGTATCAATCAATTTGTGGTAGGATTCGGATTCATAATCTTCCCGTTCAGCTAATTCGAGGTTCCGTTTTTCCAGTTCGGCTTCCATCTGCAAAATGGATTCGAAAGCCAAAGACGCCTCTTCCCGCACGGTTCGTTCGTCGAGCAGTTGCATTTGCTGGGGAAGATAACCAATAGTAGCCTCTTTGGGCATGGAAACACGGCCCTTGGTGGGTTCGTAAAGTCCGGCAAAAATTTTCAAAAGCGTACTTTTCCCAGCCCCGTTTTTACCCACCAGAGCAATGCGATCTTTCTTATCTACCACAAAACCTATTTCATC
>JAISKT010000283.1 GCA_031261295.1 Candidatus Symbiothrix sp.
AAAATATTATCTTTCGACTCGTATGGCAGTCGGTACGACCTGTAATCGTCGTTCGTCAAACGTAAAATCTCACTGCGAGACGATGCCCATACAAATCCGTTGTCGTCTTTGCACAACGAAAAGAATTCGTGTTTTGAAATCCCGAACATATCGCTGACACTGAAAAACTTAACATCTTCAGATCCCCAAGCTTCCAATGAGATAATCAACAATAGGAACAGCAGTTTCAATTTCATAACAGTATCCTTTTGGTTGCAAAAATAATCAGCCATTTAATCTTTATAAAGTATTAGTATATTTTTGCTTCCATTTAGAAATACAAATATAGTAAATTGCCTTAATACTAATCTCATTTTAAATTGAAAAAGAAGTCAGTATATCTAAAAAAGAAAAGGTTGTCATCGCGACAACCAATCTTCATTGTTAACCTTAAATCTAATACCATGAAAAACACAGTGCAAAGATAAGGCATTTATGTTATAAAACATAACTTTTCGGCATATATTTTTCGTCTTTAACATTATTTATGACAAATCAAAATTTTATCGAATGCTAAAAACATGTTATACAATATGTTTTTTTATTTGTCCGGTAACAAAAAATACCACACCTTTGTATCCGGAAAAATTAAACACCATCTTCTTTTTTGCCTCACAGGCTAATACCTAATAAAACACATAAGAATTAAAGGCTGTCAAATTCCAACGACAGCCTTTTTTATATTTAGAAATCGCCATAATCATTTTTCAGCCAATATTCGAAAGCCGGATCCTGCAAAACGATCTGATTGTCAGGCAATATATCAATCAAATCTTTTTCAAGAGTAGCTTTTTTGAGATTTTTTATGTTAGCCGAACTGCCCAAATCATATTTTCTCAGCACTTCTTTCGACGAAAAATTGGTTTCTCCGGCAACAAATTTTTCCCAGGCAGGAAGGGATGACTTTAAAATAGCGTTGGCGTATGCTTTGTAAAATTGTTCTTCGGTGCGACAATTGAAAATGTCCAAATTGCAAATGGTTATTTCCTTCGGATTCTCTTTTCTAAGCGTTTCCGAAACTTTGTTCACAAGAGAAGTTTTTCCCCACCTGCGTGGAGAAATAATGAATGTAATCATTTTATTTGAAATCAAATGATTTCATTTCTGCGATTTTGAGTTGAAATAGTTCGTTAATAGGTACATGCAAACATTTGAATAATAAAAACATTGTCCAAAAAGTTAAAAATGCGGTCATAACGACCTTTTCAACTTTTTGGACAACATCCGTTTTTTACAAAATGATATATACCTATTTAATAATTTTGAATGTCTTGCTTCCTGCTTTTACAAGATACAGTCCTGATGGCAAGAACACTCTTACTTCGTCTGAACCGGCAACACCTTGCTTGATAACGGCGCCCATAAGATTAAATACCGTATAACTGTCTCCCGGGCGGATACCTTTGATAACAATGTGATTGTCTGCTGTGAATACTTTCAAAGAAGTATTTGCCGTTTGAACCTCATTTATTCCTGTCGGTGCATATTGTGGACCGGAAGTTACCGTTACTTTATATGCTTTTGTGAGAGATGTATTGTTTATGCTGGTAAGCGTGTAAGTTACATTCGAATTGCTGAAATTTTGAGCTGTTAGCGGAGAAGGTGAAATAGTAGCGCCTCCTGAAATTACGATTTCCGGGGTAAGACTGCTTAATGCCGCTCCGGTTGGAACATGGACGGTAACCGTTTGTCCTTTGACATCAATAACTCCATGATAAGTATTTCCTCCGATGTTCAATGAAAAATCTTTGATGTCTAAGTACGTACTAATATCAGGTGTAGGAATTTCACACGGGCAATTAGCGCCTCCGCCAATATAGAATCCCAAATGTGGCGGTTGGTTATATCCTACATTTTGCCAAGCAATTCCCAAACGGTAAACAGGATCATGCATCAAGGTATAAAGACGATGTTCTGTTGGAATCGTAGTCGTATAAAGCATGATTTGAGAAGGATCGGAAGAATTATAAAAGATAACTTCTTCCCGCCAATCGCCCAGTAAATCCGCACTCAAGCAAGGATTCGATTTCGTGCCGTTTATCGACTTTGCATTATTGCTATTATAGAATGTCATCAGACGGGTTCCATCTCCATCATTCAATTTTTCAGCATCCAATAACTCGTCTTGCAAATCACCATCCCAATAAATGCGGAAATTTGTGAAAGCAGGAGTCGTACTGGAAATTTGTGTTGTGATAAGATTGCCGTTATTTTCATTCAGATTAACTGTTCCGGCTGCACTGTGTGAGCTCCACAATTCAAATCCGCAATAATTGGGGTCAATATCGGCGGCCATTCCCCGTCCGACATCGGTGCCTGTTTGAGCGCCCCAAAGAATTTCACCCGTTCTGGCATCATGTATTTCATAACCATAAGGTTGGTCTTTTTCTTCGTGTACTTCCCACACTTCAAGACCCGGACGGTTTGGAAGAAGATCCGTAACGTGTATAGCATCGCCATGACCTAAACCGGTACGATACATGAGCGTTCCGTCATCATCCACCGCGCAGGCGCCATAAATTATTTCATCTTTCCCATCATCATCCACATCAGCAATGCTTAAATTATGGTTTCCTTGTCCATAAATTCCGGCACCCGGTGTTGAAGAAACAAACGACCAACGCTGGGTAAGAGTACCGGTACTGCCTGTTTTGCTGTAGTCGTAAGCAGCCATAGCTGCGCGGGCATAATAACCCCGTCCCATTACTAAGCTTGGATGTATTCCGTCTAAATAAGCGACAGCGGCTAAGAAGCGATCGACCCTGTTTCCATAAGTGTCACCCCAATCGCCAACCGTACCACGAGCCGGAAGAAAAGGAGTCGTAGCGAGTTGAGCGCCTGTTTGTCCGTCAAAAACCGTCAGATATTCAGGACCGCTAAGGATGTATCCGTTTGAAGTCCGGTAATCTGCAGCTGCATTATCTCCGGGCAGGAGTACATTAACTCCTAAGCCGTCTTTAGTACCCGGAGCTGTTCTACAAGCCACTTCTGCAATTCCATCGCCATCCAAATCATACACCATAAATTGAGTATAATGAGCGCCCGCCCGAATATTCTTTCCCAAGTCGATCCGCCACAAACGGGTTCCATTCATTTTATATGCATCTAAATAGACATTCCCGGTATAGCCCGATAGAGAATTGTCTTTAGAATTGGAAGGATCCCATTTAACAACGATTTCATATTCGCCGTCGCCATCCAAATCGGCAGCGCTGCAATCATTCGGTGTGTAAGTATATTCTACATCATCGGGAGTAGTTCCTCCTGCCGGACGTTGAAGATTGATCGTAAGATACTGTTGTCCCCAAGTATTGACTGTTTTGGAAGTTTCCACCAATGTGCTGCCGACATACGTTTTTACTTGATATTGGCTGGAGGTCGTTCCGCTTCCATCTGTATAATTGGTAGCTCCGGAGGTAGTGGTGGTATGAATCAAAGTGGTTCCTCTATATAATTTAAAATAGGCATTTTCCGAATCTGTACCCAACGAGCGCCAACTCACAAATACACCGTTACTTATTTTTACCGCTACAAGTCCGCGATCCAGATATTCCATTTGACGGGGAGTAGCGCCGCTCTCTGTGGTTGATGCGCCCGGAACGACCGGCTCAAATTGGAAGCAATGACGATAACGTTCATAAAGTGTATTGACATATCCCATAGCGTTATCCGCTTTTACTTCCAGTGCTTTACCGTCTCCTCTTTGTATGCCGTAAAGATAGTAGGGATCATCTCTTTTATCTACCGTTCCTACACCTCCTACAGTACTTACATTTTGACCCCGATTTTCAGGAATTGTAAATGCTGATGCACTTGCGGCTAAACCTCCTCCATTCAAATAAGTTCCTAAAGCGGCGTTTTGAATCGTATATCCCGTTGCTGTTTTTACAACATTCCATTCCGAATTGACAATTGCAAGATTTTCCGACCATTTAAGATTGCTTCCATCGGCATAAAGTATTTTCTTCGTACTGCCGCCGTCTCCTGCACTTACACCGTAAGTATAAATTTTATAAGTCTGGGTTGTACTCGGCGACACTTGTCCTTCATTGTTAAACGTATTCAAAGCGCTGTTTAATGTTCCTACCGCAGCATTTATGGCCGCTTGCGTAGTAGCATTCGCAAGCGCCGTTTCAGCAGCAGTCTTTGCGCTTGTTAACGCATTTACCTGAGTGGGCGTATAATTTAAGAACTCCGTTCCTATCCGACTGACCGAGGTTATTTTAGCAGCAACCGTTCCGATTAATTCTTCTAAAGCGCTTTTATCAAGAGATGCATAATGATACACTTTGAAATTATCTACCAAACCGGTCCACGAAAAATTACTGCCGTCTCGGTTGGCATATACTTCCAAAGCCGTTAAATTAGCGGCGGCTGTATTATAAAAGGCAATGCCTGTATTTATATAAGTCGCCGTTCCATTGGTTATTTTAATACTATCGACCGTATGAGTAGCGAAATTCAACACTGTATGGACGGATACCCATGCGTCCCGGTTAAAATTGCCTCCGGTAGGCGTTAATCTGGTGGATGCAGCTGTTGCATCGGTTGTTACCGTATTATTTAAATTTACCAAATGTAAAGCATTTCCGGTACTGCCTTGCGAACTTTCTACCGAAAAAGCGATTGAAATATTTCCGGAAGAATCTTTAAACCTGAAAAATGTCCCACTGGTATTTTTGTTCGTTGGAACACCTAATTGCCAATCAAAATCCAAACAGATTTTGCCATTCGTTGGGATTGTTACAGATGGAGACAACGTGGTAGAGGTAGTTCTGCTTCCTGAAGCAGCATTAAAGTTCAATTGGAGCGCCTGTCCATAAGGTGTACCGGCATTAGCCAGGCCGGCTGAAAATTGACTTACAGAGGAAAACGACCAGGGAGTCGTTGCATTTGCAAAGTCCTCATTAATGTCATAAACTCGTGCTGAAGTTTGTCCATTTGAGATGGCGAAACAACACATACTCAATAATAGAGCGAAAAATTTGTTCTTCATGGTCTAAAAAATTAAATTAACAGTTTGTGAATAATGTGAATGGACAAAGGAAAGGTAATAAAATAAATGATAAAATGGAATATCGTTCATATTTAAGGAGATACGTACAATATAGCCTTTTTTTTCAACTATTTACGCTAAAATGACATTATTCAAAAACAATGTGGATTTCACTGAATGACTGAATAAGCATCCCGTAAAGAGACCATTTTTAATTGCTTCTCCAATTCTTTTTGGGAAAGTTTACTTTTTACCTTGACCGTTACGCTTTCTCCCGGTAAGATATCGAAATAATTATTTTCAAAAAAATGATCGTCCTCCTCTAAAGAGAGAAATACCGCACGAGAGAACTTGTCCGAGGTCAAGGTAATTTCATAACCGTTTGCTATTTGTTTAATTCGCTTTGACAAGGTAGTTTGGGGGAACCGGATATTTTTTGGTTTATCCAAGAAGTAGTTGTTTTTATAGACTTTATTGTCCGCATTTTTCAACTGCACCGATACAAATACATCCTCTTTGTTCGCATTTTTAAGTAAAGAAGCGATTTCGGCAGAGAATACTTGCGTGCTGGCATTCGCCGAAATTTTCACCTCTCGGGTGATTTCCCGGATGATTTTGCCGTTTAATTCCTGTACTTTAAGAGTGAATTGTCCTTTCGAATCTTTCAATTCGTCCGAAACGATATACACTTCCAGATTTTCCTCGTTCAGAATAGGAGAAACGAGTATATTCCGGAATGCTTCACGCGCAAAATAATGTTGCGCTTTCCAACGTCCGTAATAATCCCGGCTCGACCAGGAGGCAACGGGCCAGCAATCGTTGTGCTGCCAATACAGCGATCCCATGCAATACGGCATCAGACGGCGATGCGCTTCTATCGCTGTTTTGATGGCATCGCCCTGCAAGACCTGATTCATATATAAGAACGATTCAAAACTATTGGGCTGCTGATATTCATTCAGCAAATATTCTTCAATCAATTCGTTGGCATGAATCCCGCCGCGTTGGTGGGACAGCATCACTTCCGATGTAATGCTTTGGTCTTCGGGATAAGGCGCGTATTTTTTCACCGATTCAAATTCGGGAAACGATTGAAAACCGTATTCGCTGAAAAAGCGGCTTTTTTCCTTGTTATAATCGGAAATCGGTTTGCTCGCGTGCCAGACGTTCCACGAATGACGGTCGCCGCTGGTGGGACTGGTGGCTTTGTCTTCCTCGTAATACGGCGAAGAGGGCCAATAAAACAAATGAGGCGCATATTCCGAAACCAAATCCGGCAACAGATGATTGAAGAGCGTATCGTATTGATTGAGTATGACGGCGGCCTGTTCGGGGTTTTCTTTGATGTAACGTTTTCCCCAGCCCCAGCCGTACCAAGCGTCGTGCACTTCATTGTTTCCGCACCACAATGCCATACAGGCATGATTGCGAAGCCGTTTGATATTGTCGATCGCTTCCTGTTTGATGTTTTCCAGCAATTCGCCTTCGGCAGGATAGAGCGCACAGGCAAACATGAAATCTTGCCAAACCATGATGCCGTATTGGTCGCACAATTCGTAAAACACATCATTTTCGTAGATTCCGCCGCCCCATACCCGCAGCACATTCATATTGGCATGGACAGCATCCAAGATCGTGCGTTCGTAAATTTCGTTGGTCACCCGTGGAAGAAAATTATCGCAGGGAATATAGTTCGCTCCCTTGGCAAAAACCGGAATGCCGTTTAGTTCCAAATACAAACTTTTCCCGTATTCATCGGGTTTATTAATCACTTTCAACGAACGTATTCCGACTTTTTTTGTTTGGGAATCCATGAGTGTTGAATGGGTGGCGACTTCGGTGGTCATCGCATACAGATAAGGTTCGCCCAAACCGTTACTCCACCATAAACGGGGATTTTTTATCGTAAAATTGACTTCTATCTTGTTGATTCCTCTTTTTAACGAAGTGGTTATGGATGCAAACGCTTTTTGAGTCAACTCGTTTTTTATCGTAACTACGGCGCCGGTCATGTCTTTATCCGCCAAGATTTCAACATTGGCTTTGATAACGGCTTTTTTCGAGGAAACTTCGGGTTGTTGTATGAACACGTCTTGCAAACGCAGATCGTTCCACGCTTCCAAATATACCGGACGCCAGATTCCCGATGTTACCAAGCGGGGACCCCAATCCCAGCCATAATGGTAGCCGGCTTTGCGGGCATAAACACTCAACACCCGGTTGAAAATTCCGCCGTTGTACGACTGGTCATTATTGGCTTCATACTTGACGGGCGCGGCTTCCCATTTGGGCATATCTATTTTAATGGGCGAATGGAAATAGATGCGTAAATTGTTCTCTTTTTCTTTGACTTTTCCTTTGATGTCGATTTTCCATTCCCGGAACATATTGTTTGCCGACAATATTTTTTCTTCATTCAGATAAACATCGGCATACGTGTCCAAGCCTTTAAAAAAGAGGATGATATTTTCTTTTGCGAACATCTCTGCTGAAATATCGAAGGTGGTTTCGTAAATCCAGTCTTCCTTATCAATCCATTGTACCCCTTTTTCATTCAGGCGAAAAAAAGGATCTTCAATCAATTTATTCGTTATCAGGTCGGTGTGTATCACTCCCGGAACGGTAGCCGGATACCAGTTGACCAAACGGGCTTGTTTGAATTTCCATCCGGAATGGATTTCTTGTTGCAGTGGAGTTGCCGAAACGACTTGACCACAAAAAACCGACACTACGATCAGCGCCCAAATAATATGGATTGTTTTTTTCATCTCATTGATTGATTAGTTGAATAAAATATTGCTCTAATTCCATGGACGGATTGAACCTCCCGGAAGCCATGTATTGTTCAATACTCCGCCGGAACTGGCGGGCAGCCGGGCGTTGCTCCAAATTGGATACAATATCGGCGCTACACACAACCATTTTACCGGCGCCTACCTTCATTTCAAAAAGGATTCCTAATTTCCGGTTGGTAAACCAGTCGTCAATCAAATGCACCAACGGGCGAAAATCGGCAGGGAAGTCGTCCAAAACCATTGCAGCGCTTCCGGTTACGATCTCCCACCATTGATAATCGCTGTAACCGTCGTTGGGAAAACCGGCAAAGACCGGATGATTCGGATCGCAATAAACGCCCAACTCGTGGGGCGCTTGTTTTCTCGACCAAGCCGTATTCCAGAAAATAGAAGAAAAGCCAACTCCGATGTTTCCGCCTTTCTCTGCGCGTAATACCTCTTTATTCAGACAGTACAAAACATTTTCTCCGGAACGGGCATGCGTGAGGGCATCTTCATAATCGGTAGTCACGTAGGGCTTGACTGAAATTTCTTGTTCTTTTTCGGGATATACCCAAAAATTCCATTGATTTTTCGCCTGAAGCGAAGGAATTTTGACGGTAAAAACCAATTGAGATGGCTCGCTGACGGAAGATAAATCAAATTCAATATCCGAAACCGGAATGCAATTATCAATGGGTAAATCACGGACGATTTTTCCTTCAGCTAATATCTTTTTCGAGGCATCGGTAATTTCCCATTCGATGCTTGCACCGGAAACAGGTTGTTCATCGAAATGAGCGATTTCTATGGATGCTTTGAATGTTTCCTTATTCGTCCAAATCAATTTCGACATTCGCGCTAAAGGAACGGTACGGTTACAAAACATCGAATATTCCCGGCTATCGACATACCCTTTGGGTTCCCAAAAAGCGTTGAGAACGCCGACCAAAGCGGTGCCTTGTCCGGGAAAATCGTGCAAGTCCAACAATTGGAATCCGGCGAATCCGGGTGTTCGCAAGGCGCCTTCTATATCGGCTTTGTAACACAAAGTTTGCAAACGACCGGAAGCATATAAAAATTTACCGGCTAAATCGCCCATCCGGTGTTCGATTAGACTTTCACGGAATATCTCAAAGTTCTTGGCTTTTAATACGCCTGTATATTTCGGAATTTCACTGAAATCGGGATAGGCGCACCATTGTCCGATCTCGTGGCTGATGGTGGGTATGGGTTTCTTTTGTGTGATTGTGCGGAAATCATAATCCGTTCGGGGCGGTTCGGCATTGAGGATGCTTTTCAGTTCGGCGCCCCATGCCTGAATGCGCGGATCGGGAGTATTCCAATAATCGGCGTTCGGAACGTAGGGCCAGCCGGCAGCCGTAGTATAGACCCGGCGGGCATCTTTGGCTTTCCAATAATCGACGAATTGGGATAAATATTCGGTATAATGAGGTCCCGCCGGCTCGTTTCCATACGCCATCAGACAGAAGGACGGATGGTTTCCAAATTCTTTCACAATCCGGTCGCTTTCGGCATAAAACCAGTCATCTTGCGGATCGCCGTTGCCGACGGTCGCCCAACCGCCACATTCGATTTGCAGGTAGATGCCTTTGCGGTCGGCGACTTCAAAAGCCACTTCCGGCGGACACCACGAATGAAAACGGACATGATTCAGTCCAAATTCTTTGCAACGGTCATAGATTCTTTCCCAATCCGAAACATTGGTGGAAGGATATCCGGTCAGCGGAAATATAGCGGACTCCAATGTTCCCCGAAAGAAAATGGGTCGCCCATTCAAATGGAAGCGGGTTCCTTCGGCTTTGATTTCGCGCATACCGAAAGTAATTTCTTTGGTGTCGGTTCCCTCTTTTGAATTTAAAGCCACTTGCAATTGATACAAGTTCGGCTCAAATTCCGACCAAGTCAGCATATCGTTTCCCACTTCCAATTCTATCGTAATGGAGGATTGATTTTTAGGATTGATGCCAACTTTCACCGGTTTCAAACCGACGGAACGGGAAGCATTGATCGTTTTTCCTTTGAGTTCGATTGTCGCTTTTCCACTTACAGGTTTGCCTGCTAAAGCGATGACCACTTTCGCTTTCTTCGTATCCACATCAGGATATACATCCACTTGCTCAATGTAGATTGCCGGTTTTTCCGAAAGGGAAATATTCCCAATAATACCATTCCAATTGCTTTGTGTATGGTCGGAAACGCTATGGGCATTAATGCCCACCGGAACGTGCAAGCGGTTATCCACCCGAATGGTCAACACCTGTTTTCCTGTTCCGTTGATTATGTAACGATGAGGAGTTAGCAAGGATTCGTTTTCCCCGATTTTCTTTCCATTGACAAAAAGGCTGGTTTGCCAATGCGCCCGTTCCAATTCCAATTCAATGTGTTTATTTTTCCAGGAAGCCGGAATTTCAATCTCCCGTTGATACCAGGCAACTCCCACATACTGTTTTTCCGGTTGCAACCAAAAGGGTATCTTGATGTTATCCGGCCTGCGGTATTTTTCGTAAACATCGGATTTGAAGTAGGTGCTGTCGATAATCTGTCCCGTCCATTGTGTTTCAAGCGTAACATCGTTGCCATAACCTTGTGCCTGTAAGGAACCGGGGAGTTTTATTTTCCCTGTCAACGGGCGGTTATACCATTGTTCCGTCAGTCCGGCATCTTCCGGATCCAAGGCAAAAGACCATTCGCCGGAAAGGTCAATGCGATGTATAGCGGGGCTTTTGCCATACGCACTCAGACAGGTGCAGAGGAGAATTAACAAAAGGGTCTTTTTCATTTGTCCGTCATTTCAAATACCAATGTTCCACCTTGCATCAATTGCTTGTAAGTCAATTTGTAATCGGTAACCGGCCGGTCATTCAACCGGATACTTTTTACATATTTATTCTTTTCGGATAAATTGGTTGCGATCACGGTAAATGTTTTATTATCGGGCAAATGAATCGTTGCCTTGGGCAGTTGGGGCGCTCCCAACACGTATTCTCCCGAAACGGGATTGACCGGATAGAAACCCAAGGAAGAGAAAATATACCACGCCGACATTTGTCCGCAGTCGTCGTTTCCGCACAGACCGTCGGGCTTCGGCAAATAAAACCGGTCGAAAATTTCGCGGACAAGTTCTTGTGTTCTTTCCGGTTTCCCTGCCAAAGTATATAAATAGACGATATGGTGACTGGGTTCGTTTCCATGCGCGTATTGCCCGATCAGTCCGGTTACATCCGAAACAAAACCTTCGCTTGATACATCGGATTCCAAGATGAACAATGAATCCAATTTGGTGGTAAAATACTCATTTCCACCCATCAGGTCTATTAAACCGGCTACATCGTGCTGTACATGCCAGGTATATTGCCAGGCATTGCCTTCGGTATAATCGCCGCCCGAAGTGCCGGCATGAGACAGGGAGAATGAATTGAATGGCGTACGCCACTGGCCGTTGCTGTCTTTCGCCCGCATGAGTTTGGTTTCGGGATCGAACAGGTTTTTATACTGTTCCGAACGTTTTTTGAAAAAAGCATAGTCGTCTTTTAATCCTAATTCCTGAGCCAGCAAGGAAGCGCAATAATCATCGTAAACGGCTTCCAATGTGCGGGATACGGATTCTTCTTTGACCGAATCCAAGGGGTAATAGCCTAATTTGTCGTAAACCGTCCAAGGCGATTTCAAATGATTTTCGGTCAATGATTTTTTTATCAGTTCAAATGCCCGGTTCTTGTCGATCCCGGGAAAATTTTTCAGGCAGGCTTCCACAATTACGGGAACAGCGTGGTTGCCGATCATACAATGATTTTCTTTGCCCCACAATGCCCAAACGGGCAAATACCCTTGTGCATCGGCGTGAAGCAACATGGTGTTCACTATATCGCTTACTTTATCCGGATTTGTGAGGGTATAAAGCGGATGGGCAGCCCGGTACGTGTCCCATAACGAAAGCGTGGAGTAATAGCAACAAAAAGGCGATTGATGAATTTCATCGTTGGCGCCCCGGTATTTTCCATTAACATCTGCAATATTGTTGGGCTGAATCATCAAATGGTACATGGATGTATAGAAACTCATTTTCTGTTCATCCGTCCCTTCAATCTCTATTTTAGACAGATTGGTTTCCCAGGCTTGTTGCGCATTCTTTTTCACCTGGTCGAAATTCCCGTTTTTGGATTCGATCGCCAGATTTAATTTGGCGCCTTCTACGCTGACGGTAGAAAAGGCTGTTTTTACCTGCAATTGTTTGTTTCTTCCCAAGTGGTAATAGAAAACATATTTGGGCGCTTTATCCCGACTGTCTTGGAGGACTTCTTTTTTCTCCGTGAAAGGCGTATCAAATTCGATGACGAAGAACAATTGCCTTTCTACCCAGCCTTTTAAAGTCAGATGTCCGGTAATGGTTCGGTTGTCTTCGATCGTCACTTCTGCCAACAGTACATGTTTGTGTTGGTCTTCCGGCGCTCCGCCAATGCCATTTTGAAAATCAATGAACAGGGCGGGATTGTCTTTCAGATAGTTGAAACGATAAAATGCAACATGAGGCGAGCAGGTTATTTCGGCTTTTACCGCATTGTCGATCAGTTCTACGGCATAATAACCGGGGACGGCAATTTCGGTTTCTTTTGAAAAAAGACTTTTGAAATCGTCCCGGGGCGTTCCGGAGAAAGGAGAAAAAAGAATATCGCCCAAGTCGGGACAACCCGTACCATTCAGCCGGTTTTGAGAAAAACCTTCCATGATCGAATCGTTGTAGGTATATCCGCTGCAATATTCCCAGTCGTAATGTCCGGTTTGGGGACCGGGTTGCATCATGCCGAACGGATAGGTGGCATTCGGGAACGTGTGTCCGTTGTAATCGGTTCCGATAAACGGATTCACTTGTTGTCCGTACCGAAATTTATCTTTTTCTGCCGTACAGCAGCAGGCAGTTAAAAATACGATGAGTGTGAAGAATAAATAAGTCTTTTTCATGATTTTTTTAGCATTATACATTGAAATAATAGGTATCAGTTTTTTTGCAATAGATTCAAGAGCTTGCGATCGAGTTTGTGTCCGTACCAGTTTTCATACGCCACGTCTTGCCTTCCCGAATCGAGCAACCCGAAAGAGCCCCGGAAATTCCACAAACTCCATCCGATGCCGTTGGGCGTCAGGATATCCAGCACGTCGGTAAACCAGGCAAGGAAAGTGTCGTGAGGCGTTTTATTGTAACAGCCACATTCGCCGCAATGGACGCCGACTCCTTGTTTGACCAAGTCTATCCAGGGACGGTAAAAATCTTCCAACATTTTTTTGTCATATACGCGTCCGTTGATTTCTCCGGGCCACACCGGCAAAACGGGATCGTCGGGATAGCCGCCCCAGATATTACGGAAATGCGTCAATTTTCCGGGATTGTATCCCCGGCAACTTTGGCTGACATTCAAATCCGCCAGTTCGGGAACAGCCACGGAACCGGAATCGTTACCATCGGCAATAATCAAGCGATCGGGATTATACTTGTGAATCGTCTCAATACATCCGATAACGATTTTCCGGTAAATAGAGGTGTCTTTGAGGGAAGGCTCATTTAATAAATCGAAACTCAACCGTTCGGGAGATACATTTTTGAATCGTTTCGCCCACATATCCCAATGGGTATAAAAGGCTTGTTGCGCGGCTTCGTCTTCCCACAAATTGAAGGGTTCCTTGAAATCGTAATTGATGCAATAGCCGGGTGCGCGATGCAAATTCAGGTTGACATGCAGTTTGTATTTGTGCGCCAGATAGATCACATTTTCAATATTTTCGATGGCTTCTTCATTGAAACTGACCGTTTGTTCCGGAGTAATGTCTTTTTTCCCGTAACTATTGTAATTCACATAATAGGGGTAGGATAGGGGAATCCGTACAAAGTCGAAACCCCAGTCAGCGATCCATTTCAAATCCTGTTCGGTGGCGTCGAAAGGCAGGGGATCGAATCCGTCGTATAAAAACGGTTTGAAGAAGTTCAACAAGTTGAATCCTCTCCACCGGGGAAGTTTATTTTTCAGTGTCGGAATAGCTGACGGAGCAAGATTGCCTCCGAGTGTGCCCAATTGTCCGGTGGCGCCCAATCCGGTGGCGCCGAACAAGGCAATACCGGCAGCTCCTGCTGAGATTGTTTTCAAAAATTGGCGGCGATCGGTCTGACTCATCTTTTTATTTGATTAGGGTATAAATACTTTTCAGAATTTCGCCCCGCGTTTTAGTGGAAGCATTGAATGAAATACCTGATTTTTCCGTCCATTCCCGGGCGGTATCGGCATCCACCGGGTCGTCTAATCTTACATTCCAATCGGGTAAATAGCCTTTCAAACCCATATACTGGGTCATTTCAAAATCGGGATGACCGGTTTTAATGTCCTTGAAATAGATTAATGTCGCGTGTTGTTTCAATAAGCGGCTTTGTATTTCTTCGACATTCACCTTTTGGAGGGATTCCTTCCGGTCGATAGCGACTGAGGCAGCTGTTCCGGCGGCTTGTCCCAAAGCCATCCAACAAGGCTCCATGCGCAAGGTGGAAAATCCGACATGCGTAGCGGATGCCGGCACGGGAATCAAGAGGTTGTTGACATTCTTCGGAAGAATCACTCCGTAAGGCACTGTATAAACGGCTGAACTGTAACTGAAAAAACCGTCCAACGCTATTTTATCGCCTTCTCTTTTGTGTACTGCATGGGAATCTAAAGCATAATGGCTTGCCGTGATGCTGTTGGCATAAAGCGGCGGGCGTTTACCTTCTTCAGCGGGGCGGGCATCGTTCGCCGTAAAAATGTGTTCGCCTTGCAACCGTCTGCCTTCCCTGACATATACCTGACGGGGAAAATTCCCGTTATCCTGGTATTCGTCTTTGGATAATCCCCATTCGCGACAGGCATTCCGGAAAGATTCGGGCAGTTCAGGGTCGTTCTGAGCAAACCAAAGCAATCCCAAGGTATATTCCTGAAGTCGTTGGGCGAATTGGTCTCTCCATTTCCATCCGGCCGTGGGCCACGGATAGTTTTCATCGGGCAAGTCGGTCGAAATCAAAGCTAAATGTTGATTATTCGAATCGGTTTTCCGGTTGGGAACATCCACTTGGTTGGAGATTTTGGCAATTCCCCAAGGGTCGCCGGGTATTTGGGTTTGCGCTCCCCCTTCTTGGAGGTGTTTTTTATTGGCTTGTTGCATTTCGACGGTTACTTCCAGCATACCTACGCCGGCATATCGTCCCAACAAGACATCATCAATCAAAGACACATAATCCGAACGTTTGTAATGAGCCGGTTTAGCCGGTAGAAGGCGGTTGGCCGGATCATTGGTCAAACACAGGCGATAGTTATAGGCTTGCAATGCCTTGTCTGCTTCGTGCGTCGAGCCTTCTATTTCGGGACCTTCCCAGAGTTTATAAACCTTTCCGGCGCCGATTTCATTGTATTCGTTTTGTCCTTCGCGACCGAGGGAAAAGGGTACTCCGGCTGCCGCTCCAAGATCGCCTTCATACGTGGCGTCAATGAAAATTTTACCGGTATATTCCTCGGGTTTTTTTGTTTGCCGGTTATAAATACGGATACTTTGGATGTTTCCGTCTGTTATTTGGATATTTTGGGGCAAAGCGTCGAATTGCCGTTGCCGGAGTATGGTAATGTTTTTCGCTTCGGGTTGCAGCATCCGGTCAAATACTTTGGCCGCCACGTTGGGTTCGAAATGGTATCCGCCGCTGCACACTTTCGCTTGTGGAGAGTTTTCGCCATACGTTTCTTTATAATAAGCATAAATATGATCGACAAATTCTTTGAATAAACCGGTCGTTGCGCCGCGCGTACCAATATCCGTTGCACCCAAACCATTCACAGGTAAGCCGCCGATATAGTCGGTGCGTTCCAGAATGAGGGATGTTTTTCCTTCCCGCGAAGCGGCTATGGCCGTCATGATGCCGCCGGGTGTTCCGCCGACAATCACCAAATCGTATTTTTGAGTTTGAGCAATCAAACTGCCGGAAACGAATAATAAAAAGAAATATAAAACTGTTTTTTTCATCTATTTAGAATATAATATTTTACGTATTTGGGATACGCCGGAAGGCGTAAAATTTGAATAACCCCGTACAAGCGTAGCGCAGTGCGGGGTGCGAAATGGCACACTCCTATCCGGAACTCCGTAGGAGTTCAACCCACTTCGGGGTTGCAGGGAGAGGAAGTATCCATATACCCCGCACTGCGCTACGCTTGTACGGGGTTATCCAAATGAAAGTCCTTTCGGACTTTTCCGTCCTAATCATTCCCCTGTGTGTCTCTATTATTGTCATGTGTGTTTCACAAATGCTGTATTATTATTTATTCAATGATTGAAAGGGTGTATGAATAGCGATATTCTTCGGCGTTGAGCCGGTATTTTTCTAATGTTTGCGCTCCCCAGGAGTTCAGTCCTCCAACTCCTTGCTGGAGCAGGTCGATGCAAAGGACAACTTCTTTGCGTGGCAAAATATCGGATGAATGTTGCTGTTTTTTTGTCAAACCGGGATCGAGGTCTTCCGGGAAATTGTTGGTGGCGCTTACCGACAGGGGTTGGCTGCCGGTAATCCGGATTCCTTTTTGCCTGCCGTCTGTTAATGTCAACCAACGCAAACCGGTTTTTGTCCCTGTTTCCTGCGGACGGATGTAGGGATAGGCTTCGTCCTCCACTTTATGGGTGTAGATGCCCATAAAGGAAGATGTTTTCCTGTCTATGTAATTTTCCCAGGGGCCACGGCCGTAATAAGTATAGTTATTGAATTGTGGAGGCAAAGACAGGATTGTTCCGAAACGCAAAGGCGACGGAGCCTGTTTATCGGCTTTGTAGTGAGCGTCAATGATCAGGCTGCCATCGGCATTGACCGTATAAATCAGATCGACCGTTGCGTTTAATCCGTTCAGCAAGCAGGTGTAGGCGATGGCAACCGAATGATCGTTTTCCGTCACGTCTTTGAATTGATAGGTGACATTATTGCCTGCCGCCCGCCAGATATTATGCGTCACTTGCAGGTTGGCGCCGAAATCGTTGTCGGTTGGCGCCCGCCAAAAATTCAGGCGAGGCAGTTGATTCAGCACTTTTTCGCCTTTGTTTGTAACCGATTGCAAGGCGGTTCCGCCGTTTTGCAGGGCAAATTGATAGACGATGTCTCCTTGTTTGACGGTGAGTTTCCGGTCGGTCTTTTCAACAGACAGGTTGCCTGTTTTATTTTCCGGCACAAAATAATTATTGTTTTCAAAGGCAAATTCTTCGCGGGCGACTTCAAATCCGGTGGGAAGCAGTCCTTTTTCCGTGTCTTTGTTGGTATAAGCAAAGACTTGAAGGAAATATTCGGTGCCGGATTCCTTTTTCACAACCGGAAGCGGGAGTTTTATTTCTTTTTCCTGATTCGGCAAAACCGTTGCTTCAAAATTGCCTTGCGCCAGAGTTTCTCCGTTTTTTAAGAGTATCCACCGGTAGGTGTAATGATCGTCAAGTGCCCGGAAACGATAATCATTGACGATTGTGATTACGCCTTTGTCCAAGTCTTTGGCTTTGAACAGGATGTTTTGATACACTTTTTTTACTTCATACACTTGCGGGGTATAGTTCCGGTCGGGCGTGATGAGTCCGTCTATACAGAAATTATTGTCGTTTTGGAGATTATAGGCTCCGAAATCGCCTCCGTATCCCCAATAAGGACGTCCTTGTTCGTCGGTAGCGGGGAAGCCGTGGTTGAGCCATTCCCAGATGAAACCGCCTTGCAGGTTTTTGCTGCTCCGGATGAGATCCCAGTATTCCTGAAAGTGTCCCATGCTGTTTCCCATGGCGTGAGCATATTCACATAGAATATACGGTTTGCCGATGTCGCTTTTGGCATCAATCTCCATTTGTTTAAAGGAGGGATACATGGGTGCAATTATATCGGTGTTGCGGGCGCTGTTTTTTGGGTTACCGTAATCAGCAGCCTGCTCAAATTGTACGGGACGACTGCTATCGCGTTGTTTTGCCCAGTCGTACATCTCAAAGAAAGCTTTTCCGTTGCTTGCTTCATTTCCCAGCGACCAAAAGATAACGGACGGGTGGTTTTTATCCCTTTCAACCAAACTTTTCATCCGGTCTAAGTGCGTTCCGAGCCATTCGGGGAAGTTGGATACATTTTCAGGCCCATAGCCCATTCCGTGCGATTCCAGGTTGTTTTCGTCCACTAAGTAGATACCGTATTCATCGCACAATTTGTACCAAAGAGGCGGCTGCGGATAGTGGCAGGTTCGGACGGCATTGATGTTGAGTTCTTTCATCAACGTGAGGTCGCGCATCATCGTTTCTTTGTCCGTGACTTGCCCGGTTTTGTAATTAAACTCATGGAGATTGACTCCTTTGAATAGTATTTTCTGTCCGTTGATGAAGACCTGTCCGTCTTGTATCTCGATTTTTCGGAATCCGATCTTGGAAGAAGTGGCTTCTATCGTATTTCCTTTTTCATCCTTTAATGTGAGAAGCAAGGTATATAAATAGGGTGTTTCGCTGCTCCACAAATGCGGTGCGGATATTTTTTTTGCAAAATGGATGGTCGCCGTTTCATTGGCGTTTGTTTTTGTTTCGGCATAAACCGTTTTGCCGGTTGCGTCCAATAATTTGATTTCCGTCATCGTAGAGACGTGGCGCGCCACGTCTCTACCGTCGTCCGAATCATTCGGATAATTTTTCAGGGTTACATCTACCGAAAACAATCCGGTTTTATACGAATTATCCAAATCTGCATGGACAAAATAATCCTGTATGCGGATTTGCGCCGTACTGTAGAGATATACGCTCCGGTTGATTCCTCCCAACCGCCACATATCCTGATCTTCAATGTAGGAGCCGTCGCTGTATTTATATACTTGACAAGCCAATGTATTATTTCCTTCTCTTACATACCGAGTTATATCAAATTCGGCCGGACTTTTTGCATTTTCGGTGTATCCCACTTTTTGTCCGTTCACCCAGACGTACATGGCGGTGGTTCCTCCATCGAAATGCAGGAAGATTCGCCGGCCTTGCCAGGAAGGATCGAGGATGAAGTGGCGCCGGTAAGATCCGGTGGGATTGTCTTCTTTGTTTACAAAAGGTGGATTTTTGGGAAAAGGATAGATTATATTGGTATAAACGGGCACACCATAGCCGCTAAATTCCCAGTTGGCGGGTACTTGTATGTTGTCCCAATCGCTTGTATTATAGCTTTCCTGATAGAAACCGGCCGGCGCTAAAGCCGGTTTTTTCACCCATTTGAATTTCCATGTTCCGTCTAATGATTGGTAATAAGGAGAAGCCGCGTAATCATCGGTCCTTGCCAAATCTTGTGTAGGATAAGGCAAGGAAGTGGCGCGTGCCGCTTCTTTGTTGATGGAATAGACTTCGGGATCTTCCCATTCGGGGCGCTGCGCGAATGCCGGAAGCGCCGCAAATAATGCAAGGATTAGAATGAATGGTTTCATATTATCACATTAATCTGATTTTATATACGGAATCGTTTAATTTAACAATGTAAAAGCCTGCGGGGAGCGGAATATCCGTTTTTCCCCCGGGTATTCTTTTTTGTATCCGGATGGCGCCCGTTATTGTGTAAACAGATAAAAGAGCGGCTTGATCCGTGTCGATATGCAAAACGCCGCCGGAGCTTGTGACGCGACCGGTTGTTTCGGCAATCGGCTGAATGTTTACGCCTCCGAAGGAATCATATACGCGTACATAATCAACGTACATATCCGTCCCATTATTGTACCGGCTGAGGTCGATTGCCCAGCCGCTTTGTCCGCCGATGGCATAATTGATCATGAAATAAAGCGGATGTTCTTTCGAATAGATGTTGGTATCGTGACTGAATATTTCCACGTCATCCAAGTAGTAAGTCGTTTTGTCTAATCCGACATATACGCCATACGTGTGAAAAGTCGTTGACCAGTACGAGTGGTTTCCAACGTCCCGCATGGCGAGTCGCCGGTAAACGTGATCCGGACTTTTGCCTTGTCCGTGGAAGTGTGTTCCTACCGTATAACCGGGATGATTGGGATTGTCTTTCCCGGTATAATTTTTTCCTACTCCACCGTAACCTTCAATGACATCCAATTCATCGCCCGGAGGGCCTGCGGTAGCATACGTGAGTGTCCAGAAAGAGGGCCATGTACCGGTGGCCGATTGTGCGGTAAATCGGCATTCGAGGTAACAGGGAGGAGAATACCAGTTCCCGTTTCCGTCCACATCGATGGATGCGATAAATCCGGTGGTTCCGTTGGCGGCGTTGGGATCGGTTTTTCGTGCGGCGATCTTCAGATAGGTATCCGTTTGTGAGAAAGGATTTCCTTTGGGATCGTCCGGTTTGACAAAGGGCCATCCGCTGAAATTGCCGCGGAGGGGAGAGGCGCTGTAACGAGCCCCTTTTCCATTACCGGAGATGGAAAGGGGAGCGTTAAAATCGTCGGTGTATGCCAAATGTAATCCGGCTGCGAGGGCAGCCGGAGGATCGGTATCCGGTATTCCACTCCAGACAACTCCGTTTTTGTTGTATAACTGCAATTCGAAGATGTCTTTTTTCCCTTCCTGACTCTGGGTGAAGATGCGGATATTCAGGGGGCCTGCGGGCAGCGTATCGGCATTGAATGCAAATGATCCGTCTCCGCTGGCAGCCAGTTGGATTCCTTCGGGAGTAAGATCGGCATCGTGCCCGGAAGGATTGGGGTATGCATCGGTGGGCTGTTGCCAGCACATCGCTTTCGCTCCCCTCATTCCGTGAGCCACAAATTCCACTTGGGTAATCCCCTGTATTTCCGACCGGCAAGCAGGTCTAATGATTTGGATGGCTTCTTGCCAATCCGCCGTTTTGACATTATAGTTGTAATCAAAATCGGGATAATACGGATTTTGCGCACTGCATGCCGGAATCAGGAGCAGAAAGAGAAAAATAAGGAGTGTTGTTGATCGTAACATTGACAAATAAATTAAACTGTTTTTTCTTCTTTCCTCTTAACAAGACAAAAATAGATTCCCGACAAAAGGAGAATATACGGCAGGGAGTCCGGAATAGGCTCGGCTTCTACTGTCGGTGCGTCGGTTGGCGTATCTGTCAGGCCGATTCTACTATCACCCCCCGAACCGGCTGATGATTTACTTAACCAACTTTCCGTATTTTCTTTCATATCTGCAACTGCAAACTGGCAAGTGGCGAGCAGGCAAACAATAGCTATAATAAATTTCTTTGTTTTCATATTTTTATCTTTTATTTGTTGATTGATTTATGAATCGTTTTTGTTACGGTCGCTTTTTGAGAAGCATGAATTTCTTTTACAATATAAACCCCGGTATCGGACGGTTTTTGCACTTCTACTCCTTGCGTTGTATAATACTTCGTTTCAATAACCGGATCGCTGGAAGTGACAGTGATGCGTGAATCCAAGCCTGTTGACAGACCTTCGCCATCCAAATCGCCGATAACGGTTATCGGAGAAACACCGGAAGATAAGTTTGCTGCAATAAGCGCTTCAAAGGGTTTAACCTCAAATGCTGATGTAGTAAGTAAAAACTTATCCGTCACATAAGGATAATGATGAGTAGCGGCGTCAATGCCGGTCAGAATTCCTACAGAAGGATTAGCCACAAGTGTATAATTGGTGGAAGATAACTTGTTATTTACGTTCGTATTAGACAATGTGGGGCCGGGTTTAGAAGTGAAAAGAACGGTTATTTCACCTGGATCTTCGATACCATAAAATTGGGGGAACTGAATAATATATCCTTCGTGTTCTACATAATCTCCTTCTGATCCATCTAATCCGTCATATTTATATGCGAAATGTGATCCATCAGAAGTAGCCTCTTCATAAGAATAACTTTTTAGCCAATAATCTCCGACTTTGGTTTCATCATTAAATGCCATCAATTCTTCACCAAAATATGTACCCGGAGTATTATCTACAACACTGGCTAATGCAAATGGGAAACCGATGGGATACCATTTCTTTTCCGTGAATGTTTTTTGGAGTTTCACTACGCCGTTGACTTCCAAACCGCCGGTTGAAATACCTGTTAATCGTCCGGTGGCGCTATTTGTGGATTTAAAAATTATATCACCATAAATTTGAGGATCGTAATTGGCGCTTGATGCTGCGTCAGTAGCTTCGATAACAAAATCAGAGAATTGATATTCATAAGCGCCTATATCTACTGATTTGCCGGAAATACGTTTGTTGAGAGCAAGATCGGTAGTATAACCTGCAATTGCACTGCTGAGACCTGCATTTATACAAGGACTACCTATAAGCAAATTATAGTTATCACTTGAGGCATCAGCGAATAGAGGTTCAATTCCTGAGGCAACTATGTTCCCAGCAACACTTGTATGATTCGCTGCTTTTTCAAAAAAAGAATAGGAAATACTTCCTTTCCGAATATCTCGTTCAGCTTCCTTGACTGCTATATTACCATAAACAATACAGTTTTTGATGTTGACACCAGTTCCGCCGCATCCTACTCCTCCACCAGCACCGTTGTCGTTACCTGTAGTAGTGCCAGATGCAGTATTTCCAACTATTGTACAATTTATAATATTTCCATTACTTCCGCTAATTCCTCCACCGGCACCAATAGTAGCTTCATTTTGTCTTACTATACAATTTATCACATTACCCGATTGGAGTTGAATACCGCCAGCACTTCCAGCTGTATTGTTTGATACAATACAATTGATGACAGTGCCTTCATTATAAATACCTCCACCATTCCTGGTCGTAGTTTCGCTGGCGGCAGTAATAAAATTACTAAATATTTGGCAGTTGTCTAGTGTTCCCCTATTATTAACTCCACCTCCACTACCTTGTGTAGTATTTCCATAAACTTTAGAATAGCTCAACTTACCGCCAGCTGCAATATCTATACCGCCTCCATTGCTATTACCGGTTACGTTACCTCCTGTAATATAGAAACCTTGCCATTCAGAGCCGACTCCTATATTAAGCACTTTACCAGAATTACTTGTTCGTTTTAAATACGTTTTGTTGGTTTCTAAATCAGGAATTTGATACAGATCATCTCCTTCTTCCGTTCCGGCTAAACCACCATATACTTTTACTGCAACAGCTGCCCCAAAAACGTAAGTATCTGTCGTTTCATAGTCTCCTGCTGCCACAAAGATTTCATCATTTGCGGCAACCAAAGAAGTTAAAGCCGTTCGTAAAGCTGCAGCATTTTCCCAACTTGTACCGTCACCCGTTCCGTCGGATTTCACATAGATCTGTTTTGCTTGCATGGCCGAAAAGCCGAATGCGAGCATCAGAACTGTTAAAAATAAATGTTTCTTTTTCATGATCATAAAATTTTATTGATTTGTTATTTTTTCTATTATTTGTTTTCCTTTTGTCTTTATCTCCAAAGTCAGCTCTGAAAGAGCGTAGAGCAATAGCACAGGGCAACGCCCTGTGAATGATGGGTTTCGATGAACTCACGCCCTGAAAGGGCATAAGCCCATTGCTATCGCCCTTTCAGGGCTTGTATTCCGCCATCATTCTAATCCGTAGGGCGTTGCCCTACGCTATTGCTCATAAGGCTTTCAGCCTTAACACATTATTATTTGATGATAACTTTCTGCGATTGTCCGTTCCATTGTACAATATACGTTCCGGCGGGCAAGCGGATTTCGGAAATACCGGAAACTGTTTGCCGGTTGTATAGCGCCCCCGACAAGGTATAGACCGTAGCCGTAGCGGGTTTCGCATCCGGCGCCAGGGTGGAAATACCGACAGTGGGATTTTCTACAATGCCGGTAATGGTTACGGTCACATTCGCATGGATATTCCGGATGCTGTACAATCCATATACATCGGGTGCGATGGTTTCCGGTTCATCAACGCCTTCGCGTAAAGCTTGAACTACCGGCGCCGATTGATTGTAAGCGGCATCCAACACTAAGCGGAAAGAGAAATTAGTGCCGGAAAGGACTTCAGTCGATTGCGAGGTGTCAATCGTTAGCCCTGCAATGTCTTGCGGAAGGGTAACGGTATAGACCGGATTTCTCTCCACACCGGTAACTGTTACAGTCACATTCGCACGGATATTTTTAATGCTGTACAATCCAAAAGCATCGGGCGTGATGGTTTCCGCTTCTGCCGCTCCTTCGCGTAGCGCTTGAACCACCGGCACTGATTCGCTGTATTCGGCATCTATAACCAAGCGGAAAGCGAAGTTTTTACCGGAAACGACTTCCGTGGCTTGCGAAGTGGTAATGGTCAGTCCTGCAATATCTTGCGGAAGGGTAACGGTATAACTCGGATTTTTCTCCACACCGGTAATGCTTACCGTAACATCGGAAGTTACTTCCGTGATGGTGTATGCGCCCTCCACTCCGGTCAGGATTTCGTCATCGCCGCCCCGGTTGATGCTTACCACCGGTGTCGATTCGTTGTAATCGGCCAGGAGCGTCAGTACAAACTCAAAATCATCGCCTTTGACTACCGGATTAGCGGCTGTTTCCGGCGTAAGCAAAATGCCTTCTACCACGGGTAATGTTACCGTGTAGAAAACGGTCTCGTAGGCTCCCATATCAATTCTTTCCCCGATAATGCGGGTGTTTCCGGCTAAATCGACCGCCGGATAATCAGCCGGATACGCATCGTCATCGCCGGCATCGACCGCCGGACTGCCTAACGAGAGCGTGTAACTACCGGTGATAAACAAAGGATCTGTGTTGACGTTACCGTATGCGTTTACGGCGGGCGCCCCGCTAAAGAGCGAGCTGAAAGCATTGCCGCTACGGATGTCGTTGTCGTTGGTTGCCGAATTGTCCCAAGCGATGGTATTGATTACTTTCCATGCTTCGCCATTGCTACCGTTGTTGATTCCACCGCCGTTGCCGGAAGCCGTATTGCCCACTACCGTACAATTCAACACGGTTCCGCCGCCATTGCCGACTGCAATACCGCCGCCGTTGCCGGAAGTTGCCTGATTGTTGATTATCAAACTATTGATAATAAACGCTCCGGCTTGAAGATCGACTCCGCCACCACCGGTGGTTGCTTGATTATCCCGGATGATGCTGTTGATGATTTTGCCGCCGGCATTGTTACAAAACACACCGCCTCCTTGTCCGTTAGATACATTATCATATACCTGGCAGTTAGCCAATGTTCCGGCTCCCTGAATCCAGATCATACCGCTTCTGTTCCCGGCGGTTTGTGTATTTCCATAAATAATGGAATAGCTCAGTTTGCCGGTTTGAATGTGTACGGCGGCTCCATTGTCGCCTTTGGTGGCTCCTGTGATGTAGAAACCGGTCCATTCGGAGGCGCCTACGCTCAAGACTCTTTCGCCGTTTGCCGCGTCGCTTCGTATCAAAACGGTTTTGTTGGCTGCCGTATCGGGCACTACATACGGAGGCGTTCCCAATTCGATCGCTTCTTCGTCTGCACTACCGGTTAAACTGCCATAGACTTTTAATGTCCTGCTTGAGCCGAATCCGCCGACCGGTGAAGTGCTTCCAACTGCTGTTTCGGGAACTTTGTATTCTCCCGCCATCACATATACTTCATCGTCGTTGGCTGCTACCGAATTAGTTAAGGCAGTCGCCAGATTCGCTGCTGTTTCCCAACTTGCACCGTTACCGGTTCCATCGGGTTTTACATAAATCCGCTTTGCCTGTACAGCCGATAAGCAGAAAACGAAAGTGAATAAAAGGAATAAATGTTTTTTCATGATACTGTTATTAAAGATGAATAAAATTATTTTGTGAGTTTTGTTATTTCGTACGCCTTTTCGTGATTGGCTTTGAAATAGTTGATATATTGATAGAAATTATCCGGGTCGTAAGCGACTTTCAGATTGGTTTCCGCACAGAATCCGGTGATTTCGGGAACGACATATCCGCCGGCGTATTTAAACTTGCGGGCTTCGATGGCTTTCTGCAAGACTTTCATTTGCCGGATCAGTCCGTCGTTTACGTCCGCTTGCTGGGTTTTATTGTATTCGACTACCACTTCGTATTTTGCGGCACAATCGGCGCCGATAAGCGGGATGGATACCGCAAACTCCCGTCCGTAGTACGACCAGTCGGTTTCGTTGGGGATAACCGTGTAATTTTTATTTACTCCGTTGACCGTTACCGATACGGGCATTTCGACTCCATACAGTTTTACGACCTGATTTTTCGTTGCTTCTATCCCGGCATATTTTCCTTCCCGCGGATAAATCGTCACCGAATGCCGGCGATTGGCCTTATCAAGTGTTGAAATTACCTGCGTAGTTGCAAATTCCGTTTCGTATTTTTGGTCGTTTCCGGCATCTTCGTAAATGAAAAATCGGCCGTCTCCTCCGGGGAAAATCGCGATGATTTGTTTGTCCGGATTTTTATCCAAGTTCGTTACTTCGTTGTCGTACATCGGGATGACCGATCCGCTCTTGATGTAAACAGGATATTCTTCGATCGGAAATTCCCTCTCGACTTCCTGTCCGCCTTTCAACAGCGTTCCGGTATGCCATTCATACCAGTCGTTGCCTTCGGGCAGCCATACTTTCACCTTGGAAAGATTGTCTTGCATGGGAGCGCCGATGGGAGCCACCAAAATATTATCGCCAAACAGATACTGACGTGAATAGCTGTATGCCTGTTCGTTGGCGGCATAATCGTAATACATCGGGCGGCAAAGAGAAAGACCGGTTTCAAAGGTTTCCCGCGCCATGGTGTAGATGTAAGGCACCAATTGATAACGCAAACGGACGGCATTGTACAAGGCGTTGAAATATTCGCCCCGGTATTTCCAGATTTCCTTTGCCAGCAGCGGATCTTTGTTGGAGTGCGTTCTCAAAATGGGGCTTAATGCTCCGTACTGTACCCAGCGGGCGTACATTTCGGGTTCAAATTCGTAGGTTTTCCCGTCTTCGATGAATTTGTGGCCGCCGATGTCGTGGCTCCAATAGCCGTACAACACATTAGAGGCGGTATTTGTAAAATAGGGTTGATATTCCAGGGTGTTCCACGTGATGTAGGCGTCTCCGGAAAAACCGATTTGATACCGATGGTTGCCCAGACCACCCCAGCGGTGATAAATGACGGGGCGTTTCTCCGAATTGCGTTGCATATCGGTGAAAAAGGTATAATTCAACCACCAGGTGTTGTTGAGTTTTTCGAGGTCTTTATCGAATACCCATTGTTGCCAATCCAACCACCAGAAATCAAGTCCTTGTTTTTCAATCGGATGCAATACCACATCGAACAAGGTTTCCATGAACTTTTTGTTGGAGCCTTGCCAGGGGATATAATCGTTGTTGGAAGTATCGAAATTCATAGCCCGGGCAAAATCTTTGTATTGCGACTCGAAAGGAGGCATACCAGATGCCGGGTGCAAGTTGAGGGTTGTTTTCAGATGTTGTGTTTTTGTCCAGTCGAAAAACTGCTTGGGATCAGGGAACAAACGTTTTTCCCAGGTCCAACCGGTCCAGTGTTTTTTCTGGTCGTACTGATCTTTGCGTGCGAACAAACTGTCGGTTTCATGCCAATCCATATCGACCACCAATACATCCAACGGAATATTGTATTGTTTGAAATTGGCGGCTACATCCCGCAGTTCGTTGTCGGAATACGCCCAATAGCGCGACCACCAATAGCCGAAAACAAAGCGGGGCGGGAGGGGCGTTTTTCCGGCAAAAAGCGTAAAATCTTTAATCGCCGTCTTATAATCGTTTCCGTAAGCCATGAAATATAGATCCTGCAAATCGTTGTTGTCGCGTTCTTTTACCCAGGCTACATCGGCGTTGTCGAACAAGAGGCTTTGCGAATCATCCAGCAGTGTCCATCCGTCCCGGGAAAGGATGCCGTCTTCCAACTCCAACTGGTGTTGCGGCTCATCGCCTCTGATCCAAGTCGTTCCGTCCATGCGGTCGAGGGTGCGCGCCGTTCCTTTCAGGTTTTGCTTTTGTTGCATGCCCGGATTCCAGACCAACGGGTTCTTTTTATTCAAATAGCGGATTTGAAGGTTGTCTTTCGTGAATTTTCCGGAATTTAATTGGTAAGTCAATTCCAATTCGGCGGTTTTGATCATCAATTTTCCGCCTTTAACCGATCGGGTAAATGCCGGGACAGGCAAGTTCCGGTTGACCACAACAAAAGAGCGATTGTCGGTAAACTGCTTTGCGGCATCCCATTCCAAACGGATGACACGGGGTGTGAGAATGGTAAAACGCACTTCGCCTTCCTGTATAACCGCCGAAGGATCGGCAAGCGGGTTTGGGTCTTCTCCCTTTACGGAAAAAATGCCCAAAATTAAAACGACGGATAATAAAAATATTTTCTTCATCTGTTTATAATTCTATTTTTAGTTTTCGACCCAACGGGTCGTATGTTTATAGAAAAATGGCAAATCCATGACGTTCGACCCCGTAGGGGTCGGATGGGGATAGGATGTAAATCATTGCTATAAACATGTGACCCCTATTGGGGTCGTTTTATTGCCGACCATTCGCTTAATCACCCGTGAGGCTTTCAGCCATTGTTTAGTACAACATTGAGTATTCATATTACAATTTTATTGTCTTAAACACGGAAACATTCCCGTTTATATCTTTTAAGCGGATCAGATAGATTCCTGTTTCCAGGTTTTCTACCGAAATTACACTTTTCGGTTTATTTTTTTTTAGAATCAGATTGCCGGTGAGATTGTACAAGCTTATTTCACTGATATTTCCGGCATTGACCAATTGAATTTGATTGGCGCCTTGCAGGAAAAATGCTTTGACTGCCGAAGTTTCTTCCGGAGAGTCGATGGCCGATTCTTCCGACCTGACAATTTCGATGATATACGGGTGCATGGTCATCGTCAGTGGAATTTCCGATACATTTTCGTAGGTTTCAATCGGTGTGGTTCCCACTACCGGATTGTACAATTTGACTTTTGCTTGGGGTTCACTGAATTTTACCGTGGCATTGTCGGAATAACCGGCGAAACGTTCCGCCCATACGATTAATTCAAAATTTCCATTGCTTTTCTGAAGCAGGAGATCGTGGGTGGAAGCCGGTTGGTTGGGGATGGAATAGCCGAATGCTTCCGGAGTTTCCAAAACGCCTTTGTCATCCAATATCGTAGTCAGGTTGTGCAGGTAGAGAGCGGATTTGCGCGGCACATAGTCTTTGGAGTAGAAGCCAAATGATTGATTGCCGGCTTCGTCCGAGCGATCCCGCAACAAGTAGATGGAGGTGTAACTCCAGTTCCGTTTGAATTGTGCCAGATACATGCTCATATACATATACCCTTGCATTTCTTCGGTGAATTTACCTTCGATGGTGGTACCCGTTTCGGTGGTCACCCGGGGTAATGTTTCCAATTGGGCTTCAGAATAACCGGTAAAACCTTTATACCAGGTTTTCCCCTGGTTTCCATACAAGCCGTCCACCTTACAATCCGAACCGGGGGAAGCGCTTATCCACGTTTGATTGAGGTGCAGTCCCGAAAAACTCGGATGCACAAAATAGTTGTGGATATTTGCAAAATCGGCGAATTGAGTTCCGGCAGGCATGAGCGTGTTGGCTCCCTCGGGTATGGTCAGGTATTGCAATCCGGAGTTATCCGTTTCGGCGCCGATTTCGCTGATTCCCCACACGGGATAGTTTTTTAATTTAGCATCGCTTTTCACGGCGCTGTATAAGTCGCGTTGGAATTGGGCGACAGGCACCCACGTGGCGGCATTTTTTCCTCCGCCTTTTACGCCATCGTACCAAACCGCCCAGTTTTCGCCATTGGGTTCATTCGGGCCTTCGATTGCGAGCAGGCAATTATTGTCGGCAAGCGTTCCGGCTATGTCGATCACCCGTTCGATGTATTCCGCCGCTTTGCCGTTGGGAACTCCGCTACCTGTTCCGTAAGTAACCTTAAATCCTTCGTTTCCCAAAGCAATCATGTCTTCCGTAGCAATGAGGTGTACGGGGTTGTAGCCTAAGCGCACCCAACGGAATCCGGTGTATTTGAGGATTTCAATTGTCTTCTCTAAATTTTCTCCCCGTGTTGAAACGGCTGTATTTACCCCGATCGAATTGAGGAAATCGGTTGCTTTCGTTGCCGTAACGGGATCGGATTGAGCAGCGAGTGTCCCGGCGAAGAGAAGAAGTAAGAATAATATTTTTAATTTTGTTTTCATACGAAACGGGTTAAAGAAGGCTATTTGTAGAGACGTGGCACGCCACGTCTCTACTGGGCCTCGATTTTTTTTATTTTTTAATCAGTTTTTGAACGGTTACCTGATTGTTTGCATTCACTACCGAAAGGATATAAACTCCATTGGTCAGATTGGATACATTGATTTCAGCCTCCGAAGCGCCATTTCCTTTCACGGATTTAACGGCTTTTCCCAGAAGATCCGTTACTTTTACTTCTTTGATGCTTGCACTGCTTGTTACTTTCACAAAGTCTATTGCCGGATTAGGATAGGCGGAAAATGTGGAAGCGGCAGTCGTTTGGATGCCGGTAGCATAGTCGCTTTTCCTGATCAGTTTCCATGCGGTTTTTGCATCATAAGCAATGGTACTCTTCACCGACCATACGGTAGTTCCGGGATTACTGTTATCGGTTCCCAAGCAACTTGCACCTTGTACGGTGTAAAACTCAACAGCAATCGCTTCCGGATGTTCGCCATTGTATATTCTCAATAGAATTTGCGTTCTCCTGTCGGAAGTATCATCTACCAAGTCGGTACTTTGATCATAAGTCATCACGTACTTGCCTGTTTCCACATTTTTCATGTAATACACATTGTCGGTTATCGTTGATACTCTTTCAAAAGAAAATTCTTGTGAAGTGGAAACCGGGTTGCCCAATATCACATTGTGCGGATCGGCATCTTTGTTTATATCCAACAACTTACCGGATGCTACATGTTCAAGGTAATAAGCGACTCCGGCTGCGGGGTGTGTATCGGCTTCGGGAGTTGTGCCGCCGGCTGTTCTGAACGCGATGGTTTGCGAGGTTCCTTCATTTCCGCTAAAATCAACCGGAGTAACCACTAAATTATATTGTGTATCCGGCGTTAAAGCTTTCAAAGGATAGCTGTTGATAAACGATACAAATTCCAAGCCGTTGGCGGCATCTTTGATGTGATAAAAGAAATCGCCGCTGTTGTCACCACCGTCCAATGAAAGGGTAACTTCCCTTTCGCCAATATTATTCGCTTTTGTTTGAATAAGTGTCGGCGCTTGCGTATCTCCGCTTACCGGACTGTTGGGCTGATTGTAAATATAATAGGTCTTTGCGGTTTCCGTCCAGGTACCTCCTGAAGTTACCCATACCGAAAAGTAGGTCGTTGGATTCCACGCTTTACCGTCCCGGTCTAATTTACTTCCGCCATAAGCGATATGGTCGGCGCCATCTACCACTATTCTTCCGGGCAACCAATATTCCTGGCGATCGTTGTTTGACGTAATGCTTTGCGCTTTATTATAGCGTGCGCGAATACCGGAGGCCGCAGGGTCTATGGTTTTCCCGATTTTCGCCCATACCCAGGTAGAGTAGCTGCTTCCCAAATCAAGCGTTACAACTTTGTAATCCATAAAATCATCATACTCGGTACCGGGAGCACAATTGGCGATAGTGCTGTTTTCACCTGTGTTTGAGAGGTAAAGTTGCGCCTGCGTTACTTTCAACGAGCCGTGCAGGATTTCTGCTGATGCCATCTGGTAAGAGAAAAACATCATACAAATCAATGTGAACAGTTTAAATGTAATTGTTTTCATGATCAATTTTTTTTATTTAATAAATATGTATTTAATTATGAGTTATGAATTATAAGTTATGAGTCATGAGTTATGAGTTATGAGTTATGAGTTTACCACAAAGGATTTTGAGGCCAACGGGCGATGCTTATTTCACTTTGAGGTATCGGATAGAAATACATTTTTGTTTCGAACCGCCGGTCTTCTACTTTTATGGGTTTGTAAACAAACGTATTCTCTCCTGTTTTTTGGATGTCCACTCCTCTTACCGGAGCGCCCAGTGTTTCTTCTGCAATCATCCACCGGCGTACATCCCAAAAGCGGTGGTCTTCAAAAGCCATTTCGATGCGGCGTTCGTGACGGATTTTTTCCCGCATTTCTGCTTGTGTCAAATCGGAAGCCAGTCTCGGCATCCGCACGCCCATCCGTTGCCTTACATTGTCCACATACTTTTTGATGTCGGCATGGCCCGGATCACATTCGTTCAATGCTTCGGCATAATTCAAGTAAATTTCTCCCAGGCGGAACAGCACCCAGGCATGAACGCCAGTTTTTCCGTTTAACAAGTCCAGACTTTGCTGGTATTTGCGGATATAATAGCCGGTCAGTGTCGCCAATTCAACGCCTGCGCCGTCTCTTCCTCCCGCCCAACATTCGACCGGACGGTCTTTGAACGAAGAATTATTGGTCATGATGGAAAATTCCAACCGGGGATCCCTGTTTTCGTAAGGATTCGCCGCGTGCGCCGGATTGTTCCAGTCAAATGCGCTTCCATCCAACATTTCATAATCGTCCACTAAATTTTGAGAGGGCGTAGTGCCGCTTCTTCCCAAATTGAAAGAGATCGGATAATTCGCGATTTCAAAGTCGTTTTTGTAGCCTTCCCGCCGGGAGAATATGATTTCAGCCGTTGAAAAATAGGCAAATACATCGGGATATGGCGTGAGCGACAACAGGTAATGAGCGTCCCGTTCCAAGTCGATTACCGCTTTTGCCGCATCGGCCGCCGCTTTCCAGCGAGCCGTTCGGATGCTTGCATCCTTTCCGTTGGGTAAGGAAATCAATTCAGGCTCAGCATAACCTCCCGCCCAGGAGGGATCGTTAAACAAGTCGCTGGCGGCATACAACAATACCCGGCTTTTCAAAGCCAAAGCCGCTCCTTTGGTGGCTCTCCCGAAATCGGCGTCTTCGTGAAGGACAGGCAAACAACCGGGTTTGGTATCGTCTGTAACCGTATCACATTCATCGACAATGAAATGGATACATTCTTCCAGGGTGTTGCGTCCAAGCGATTTGAAATCGTCCGCCAGTGTCAGCGGTTTTTCCAAGACAGGTACTCCGCCGTAGCGTTTGACCAATTCAAAATAGAAAAAAGCTCTTAAAAAACGGGCTTCACTTTTCCAACGATTCATATTTTCCATCATCGTGCGATAGGTTTGCTGAGAAGATTCGTTGGGATCTAACTTATAGTAATCCAAGTTGATATCGCCCAAACTTTGCAGCAAGAGATCCGCATTCCGGATGCCGAGGAAATTCTGATCCCAGGATATATTATCCGGATTATCCACCGCATCCCAAGCGCCGGTATTGAATTGTTGAATTTTGGAGGTTTGTTGCGTATGTTCCGCTTCATCCGTAGCCGAAGCCATCATGGCGCCGTCGATATAGAGAAAGCCCCGTGGAAGATAGGTGTATAACATGTTTACCCGCGCCTGCGATTTGGTGTAACTCACTTTTATCATATCTTCCGTTTCATTCAACACGATTTCCCGTTCGAGCAGGTTGCTGCATCCGGCAAATAGCATCAAGCAAAAAACCAAAAATACCCCTAAATCCCCTAAAGGGGACTTGGCTGTGTAAGTATTATTATTGTTCTTCATAATTTATTTATTTTTTTTCTCTTAAAAATCTCTGCTTTCCAAGTCCCCTTTAGGGGATTTAGGGGTTTCAGAGTTGCACATTGATTCCCAAACTAAATGTTCTCATTGCCGGATAACCCGATAGCGTTTCCGGATCGGACAGGCCGTCCAAATGATCGAATGACAACAGGTTTGCACCGCTAAAGAATACCCTTACTTTTTCCAGATGCACTTTTTCCGTCAGCTGATTGGGTAAAGAATAGCCCAATTCCAAGCTTCTTAATTTCAGGAAACTTCCGTCACGTTGCCAAAAGTCGGACGGCTGGAAATTATTGAGGTTGTCTTTGGCCGACAATCTCGGATAAGTCGCTGTAGCCGCCGTTTCTTCCGTCCAGCGTCCCAAGGCGATGGAAGATACTTTGCCGTTGTTTTGGAACGCTTCATAATAGTTGCCTTTCAAATAAACGGTACGGTGAAGTGTTCCCTGAAAAAAGAGATTCAAATCGAATCCGCGGTACTGAGCGCCTGCATAGAAACCGAATGTCGCTTCCGGCAACGGACTGTATCCGATGGGGACAAAGTCGTTGGCGTCAATGACATTGTCGTCGTTTTGATTTTTATATTTTATATCGCCCGGCTGTACCGTAGCAAATGTTTGCCGCGGGGAGTTTACAATATCGGCTTCATCCTTGAAAAACCCGATGGCTTCCAACCCAAAAGGTTGGTTGATAATATGTCCTGTATGATACAGATACGAAAAGGCCCGGGGCGCTTCGGCATTGTACGTAATTTTATTTTTAGCCAGTCCCGCTGTTGCTTCCGCAAACCAGGAAAATTGATTCTTTTCTTCGCTGTCGTAGCGTAAACGGGCTTCAAAACCTTTGTTGGACGTTTTTCCGATATTCAGATACGGATAAGTAATTCCCATAAATTTCGGGACAATATTGAACGGTTGCGCCAGGATATTCGTTCGTTTCTGATCGAAAACATCCACTCCGAAGCTCAGGTTTTTGAATAATACGGTTTCCAAACCTACGTTCAGGCTTTTTTGTTTTTCCCAGGTAACATGGGTATTGACCAAAGCGCCTTCTTTGTAGGTATCGACATTTGCATTGGAAGTTCCCAAAGCGTAATATCCTCCCCAGAGGTAATATTGATCGTACATATAACGTTCGCCGCCGATATTCATATTTCCGGTCAAGCCGTAGGAAGCTTTCAGTTTCAGGAAGTTCAGGACTTCGTTGTCCTTTAAGAAATTCTCATTTGAAACAATCCATCCGGCGGAAAAAGCAGGGAAAAAGCCGAAACGTCCGCCTTTGGGAAAATTGTCGGCGCCGTTGTATCCGAAAGAAAATCCGGCAATGTAGCGTTTATCAAATACGTAAGTCGCCTGTCCGCCTAATCCGGCGTTTTTGGTATTCAAACTTATACCTGATTCGGCATTTTCATCGTAATCAGCCATTAACAAGGCCGTTACATCATGAATGCCGAAAGTCCGTTTATAATTCAAAAAGCCCTGGTAAATCATATTGCGCCATTGAGTCGATTTCCGTTCATCCGGATCAATCAGTACGTTTTGCCCGATGGTGGTGTAAATATAATCGCCGGCGGCATCTTTCGACACGCTAAACCGTTCATACTCCCATGCTTTGATGGAATAAGATTTGAAAGAGGTATTAAAACCCACCAGCCCCGAAATGCTTAAACCGGGAGTAATGAAGTCTAAATCCAGGTTTAGCTTAGCTGAAATTTGGGCGGTACGTCCATTGTAGGAATAATATCCTGTTTGGGAAATATCGGCTAACGGATTGGTATATAAGGAGCTGCCTCCGGGTCTGCCGTTAGCGGTATATACGGGGAACGCATTGGGCGGAATCGCTCCCAGCAGCTGGAAGAAATTCGTGGAGTTTTCCTGCAAAGAAAGGGATTTGTTTTTTACGCCGGGATTGGTTTTGTCTTCCACCGTACCTCCCAGGGTAATCAACGCCGAAAGTTTGCTTGTCAAATCCAAGTCCACATTGGTACGGAAATTATAACGGCTGTATCCTGCATTTTTGGTGTATTCGGACAAGTCTTCCGTTTTCTTATACAATTCGCTATCGGTCAGATAATTGAACAGTACAAAATAACGGGCGGTTTTGTTGCCTCCGCTCACATTGAGGTTGTATGTACTGACCGGAACGGATTTTCGGAAGACTTGATCGTACCAATTCACATCCGGGTAAAGATACGGATCGGCGCCGGATTGATAAGCATTCAAATCGGCAGCGGAATAGCGGGGTATTGCCGCCGGATCATCGTTCAGCATCCCTTCATTATACAAACGGGCATAATCGTAAGAGCCTAAGAAATCCGGTAAGTTCAGCGGTTGTTGAAATCCTATTTTTGCACCGAAATTAATTTGAGTGGGTCTTTCCTTTCCCTTTTGGGTGGTAATAAGCAATACGCCGTTCGCCGCCCGGTTTCCGTAAATCGCCGTAGTAGAAGCGTCTTTGAGCGCAGTGACGGACTCGATTTCCTGAGGCGTCAATTGCCGGAAGCATTCTTCGTTGGAAGGCAATCCGTCGATCACGATAAACAAACCGGTTCCGGCGCCAAACGTATTCAGTCCCCGGATATTCAACACCGGCATATCCAAGCCGGGTTCTCCGGAGGTTTGTTGCACGGTTAGGCCCGGAATCCTGCCGAATAATGTATTGGCTACGTTGGAGGTAAAAGAGGAGGTTAGCTCATCGCCTTTCACCGAAGCTACCGCGCCGGTGATCATCCAGTCCGGTTGAGTTCCGTAAGCAATCGCACTCGATACCGGAAGACTGTCCGAATCTAATTTTATTTGCGCATTCGATAGATTAACCATGAATAAGCAAATAATAACTATATAAATTGTATTTTTCATCCTGTTTTTCATAAAAAATGAAGCACTTAAATAACTCTT
>JAISKT010000301.1 GCA_031261295.1 Candidatus Symbiothrix sp.
GTGTGCATCACCGACCGGAAAGAAGCTATCCGCACGGCCTGTATGCTGGCGCAAACCGGCGATGTCATCCTGATTGCAGGCAAAGGCCACGAAGATTATCAAGACGCGAAAGGTGTAAAACACCATTTCGACGATAGGGAAGTGGTGCGAGAAATCTTCGGCTAAAAATTCTTAAGGCCCTTAAGCTTCTTAAGTTACTTAAGGCCCTTAAAAAAAACAAAAAACAACAACAGTATGCTATACGATTTATTCAACTATCTCGACAAATTGAATTTCCCCGGAGCCGGGATGTTTCAATACATTTCTTTTCGCTCCGCGATGGCGTTGATTTTATCTTTGATACTTTCGACAATCACAGGCAAAAGGATTATCGAATTGCTGCAAAAACAGCAAATCGGAGAAACCGTCCGCGACCTTGGATTGGAAGGCCAAATGAAGAAAAAAGGAACGCCGACCATGGGGGGAATCATTATTATTATTGCCATTATAGTTCCTGTTTTGTTGTTGGCCCGTTTGTCGGATTTTTATATCATTCTGATGCTGATAACCACTATTTGGTTGGGAGCGCTTGGTTTTGTCGATGATTATATTAAGGTGATTCGGAAAAATAAGGACGGATTATCCGGGAAAGGAAAAATAATTGCACAAATAGGATTGGGATTGATCGTGGGATTGGCTATTTATCTAAGTCCTCAAGCGGTGATGCGTGAAAACGTGGAAATCCACAAGGCCGGAGAAACTACGGAAATCGTTTATTCGCCCACAGTGAAATCCACTCAAACGACTATCCCGTTTTTTAAGAACAACAACTTGGATTATCGTGATTTGGCGAAGTTTATGCCTAAATACCGGACGGCCGCTACGTGGATCATTTTTGTATTAGTGACTATTTTTATTGTAACCGCCGTATCCAATGGCGCCAACCTGACCGATGGTTTGGATGGTTTGGCAGCGGGAAGTTCGGCCATTATCGGTGTCGCCTTGGGCATATTGGCCTATGTTTCTTCCCATCTTGAGTATGCCGCCTATCTGAATATCATGTACCTGCCCGGGATAGGCGAATTAGCCATTTTTGCGAGCGCTTTTATCGGCGCTTGTGTGGGATTTTTGTGGTACAATGCCTATCCCGCCCAAGTATTTATGGGTGATACCGGTTCGTTGACATTGGGTGGAATTATTGCGGTCTTTGCCATTCTGATTCATAAAGAACTGTTATTGCCGATTCTTTGCGGGGTTTTCCTGGCAGAAAGCGCTTCCGTTATGATTCAGGTGGCTTATTTCAAATATTCCCGGAAGAAGACCGGAAAAGGCAAACGGGTTTTTAAGATGACGCCTTTGCACCATCATTTTCAAAAGGCAGGAAATGCAGGGATTGATGCAATTATTCAAAAGCCGCTTATTCCGGTTCCCGAATCCAAAATCGTGGTTCGTTTCTGGTTGATTGGAATTGTTTTGGCTGTATTGGCAATAGTAACGTTGAAAATGAGGTAAAATAACTAAAACAAGAAAATTATGAGTGAATTAAAAGTACAGGAATATCAAGGCTTCGAGCAAATCAAGCAGGTGGATGACAATGGTACCGAATTTTGGTCGGCTCGCGAGCTTGCACCCGTATTGGAGTATTTTGCCGACGTCAGCAAAACCGTCCAGATTCCTTCTATCGCAGGTTTTAAGAAAATCCCCGATTACAAGCTTTCGCGTTATGCTTGTTACTTAATTGTGCAAAACGACGATAAGTCCCGCAGGGACAGTACTTTATTAACCGTAGGCTTTAGCCTACGGACACGACGACTCTCTTTCCACCAAGTCCCACAGGGACGACACATTCTTAAGTGCCGCCCTTGCAGGGCTAAGACACCACGCTCATTCGTACACCGTAGGCTGAAGCCTACGGTTAATAAAGTATCGTCCCTGCGGGACATAATAATTCCATTGATTTTCTGTATCAGCGGTATATTAATGACTGCTTGTTCTGAGATTAATACAACAAATCCCGAAATAAAATTAATGAGAATTTCGACCAAGGTTCAAGATGTTTTTGTGATACAATAACAGGAATATGTTATATTTATGAAATACAATTATAATCTAGTATGGCACAATTTATAAATATCTCCCCAAAGGAAAACTCCGGTCTCAATCTTTTTGATTTTGCCCCGCTGACCTTGAAACGGATTGTCGTCCTCGGGGGCGGCGAAAGCGGCGCGGGGGCGGCTGTCTTGGCCAAAAAGCAAGGTTTTGATGTGTTTTTGTCCGATTCATCGGAAATAAAACCGAAATACCGGGATATGCTGATTGAATACGGAATTGCATTTGAAGAAATGCAACACACGGAAGCATTGATTTTAAATGCCGGCGAAATCATCAAAAGTCCGGGTATTCCCGATAAAGCGCCGATTATTCAAAAAATCAAAGCGCAAAAAATTCCGGTTATTTCTGAAATAGAGTTTGGCGGACGATATACAAACGCAAAAACCATTTGCATCACCGGCAGCAACGGCAAAACGACTACCACCATGCTCACTTATCATATTTTGAAAGAAGCGGGATTGCATGTCGGCTTGGCCGGAAATGTCGGCGACAGTTTTGCCTTGCAAGTGGCCGAAAAAAATTACGATTATTATGTGATTGAATTGAGCAGTTTCCAATTGGACGGCATGTACGATTTCAAGGCGGATATTGCTATTTTGCTGAACATCACTCCCGACCATTTGGACCGCTACAATTACGAAATGCAGAATTATGTGGATTCCAAACTGCGCATTCTGCAAAATCAAACGGAAGACGATGCGTTCATTTATTGGATGGACGACCCTATCGTTTCCCGGGAAATTGAAAAATTGAAACCCAAGGTTACGCTTTATCCTTTTGCAGAAAAAAAAGAAGCGGGAGCAAAAGCTTATACAGAGAATCATAAAATAAATATAGAAACGCCTAATGGTAAATTTACGATGGAAGAAGAATTGGTAGCATTAACAGGAACACATAATTTATATAATTCCCTGGCATCGGGGATTGCGGCCAAATTATTGGATATTAAAGACGATAATATCCGCCGGTCGTTAAGTGATTTCAAAGGAGTGGAGCACCGCCTGGAAAAAGTAGCGCGGGTGAGAGGCGTGGAATACATCAACGATTCCAAAGCGACGAATGTCAATTCTTGCTGGTACGCCCTTCAAAGCATGAAAACGCCCACCGTTTTGATTTTGGGCGGAACGGACAAGGGAAATGATTACAAGGAAATCGAATCGTTGGTGTTGAATAAATGCCATGCTTTGATTTTTCTGGGTGTGGATAATTCAAAACTCCATGCTTTTTTCGATGGAAAAATAGATACGATACGGGAGGCAGGTTCCATGCAAGAAGCCATCGAACAGGCGTATGAGATTGCCCAAAAAGGTGATACCGTATTATTATCGCCCTGCTGCGCCAGTTTCGATTTATTTCAAAACTACGAGGACAGAGGCAGACAGTTTAAAGATTGCGTTCGGAAACTATAGTTCTTAGTTTTTAGTTTTTAACTTTTAGTTTAATAAATGGACTTTTTTAATAAAATATTCAGGGGCGACCGGGTAATATGGGTGATATTCATGTTTCTCTGTCTAATTTCCATTGTGGAAGTATATAGCGCTTCAAGCACATTGACATTCCGTACTAATTATTGGAACCCGATTCTCCGGCATACTACATTCCTGCTGGTCGGATTGGGATTTGTATTGGCCACACATGCGATTAAGCCCAAATATTTTATTGTCTTGGGAATTTGCCTTCCGATAGCCTGGGGATTATTAGTGGCTACCCGTTTCCTGGGAAATTCTGTGAACGGCTCTTACCGCTGGATCGATATTGCCGGAATCAGTTTCCAGCCTTCGGAAATAGCCAAATTGTGTTTGATTGTGTTTACCGCTTTTTTACTCAGCAAACGGAAAGAGAATACGGATGATAAAATCTTTCATTGGATTTTGGTCGCTACGGCGGTCACTTGCGGTATCATTTTCATTGACAATGGTTCTACGGCGATTATGTTGTTTGCTATCGTATTTTTGATGATGCTTGTGGGACAAATCTCCTGGAAAAATCTGGGTAAGTTGGCTTTATCCCTGGGCATTATAGGAGGGCTTTTATTTTGTATCATCCTGTTTGTCCCGTCTGAAACCATCGGCAAAATTCTTCCGAGAGCGGAAACGTGGACCGAACGGTTCAAAGATTTTGGCGGACAGGATGATGTGCATCAGGAAGGCTTTACAATCAACGACGATAATTATCAGGTATCTCATGCCAATATTGCAATTTCCAATGGCGGACTGATTGGTAAAATGCCGGGCAACAGCATTGAACGGGATTTTTTGCCGCAGGCATATTCCGATTTTATTTACGCCATTATTATCGAAGAAACGGGATTGGTAGGCGGATTAGTCGTTTTACTTTTGTATATCATTCTTTTTATACGGGCCGGAATCATTGCCAACCGGAGCGATAAACTTTTCCCCAAACTAATCGTGATGGGGGCATCCCTGATTTTGGTCACGCAGGCATTGGCCAATATGGCGGTGGCGGTAGGATTAATCCCCGTAACCGGCCAGACATTGCCATTGGTGAGCCGCGGAGGAACTTCGACGATTATCACCTGTATTTATTTCGGTATGATATTGAGTGTGAGCCGTTACGAAAATCTGACGGGTGTAAAAAAAGAGGAAGCCATTGAAGAAGAATTGATTGAGGCGAAAGAAGAGGAATTAATAGAAGCAAAAGAAGAAGCAATATGAAAATAATCATCAGCGGAGGAGGCACAGGCGGCCATATTTTCCCGGCCATATCCATAGCCAATGCTATAAAAGCGAAATATCCCGATGCGGAAATCCTTTTTGTAGGAGCCGAAAACCGCATGGAGATGGAACGTGTACCGGCAGCCGGTTATAAAATCGTAGGCTTGCCGGTAGCCGGATTCGATCGGAAAAATCTTTTCAAAAACATATCCGTCCTTTGGAAATTAAATAAAAGTATGTCGCTGGCGCGGAAAATAATCAACGATTTTCAACCCGATATGGCCATTGGAGTCGGCGGATATGCGAGCGGCCCCTTGTTAAAAGCGGCTGCACAAAAAAGAATTCCCACCTTGCTGCAGGAACAAAATTCGTATGCCGGCGTAACCAATAAATTGCTGGCGCAAAAAGCGGCCAAAATTTGTGTCGCCTACGAAGGAATGGAGCAGTTTTTCCCCGTTGAAAAGATTGTTTTGACAGGAAATCCCGTTCGCCAGGATTTAGTCTGTACGGAAGAAAAAAGGAAAGAAGGTTATACTTTTTTCAATTTAAACCCTCATAAAAAAACAATACTCGTCGTAGGAGGGAGTTTAGGAGCAGGCCGAATTAATGAAAGTATTTTGGCATCTTTGAAAGAAATCGAAGAAAGCGGCGTACAGTTCATTTGGCAAACAGGGAAATACTACTACAAAGACATCGTCTCTCCCGCGCACCGTTTACCGTGCACCGTGCACCCCCTTGAATTTATCTCCCGGATGGATTTAGCCTATTCGACAGCCGATTTGATTATTTCGCGGGCCGGCGCCGGTTCAATTTCCGAGTTTTGTTTGTTAGGCAAACCGGTTATTTTGGTTCCCTCTCCGAATGTAGCGGAAGACCATCAGACGAAAAACGCCCAAGCCTTGGTCAAGAAAAATGCTGCGATTATGATTGCCGATAAAGATGCTGTCGAAAAATTGATTCCGGAAGCATTGAAAGTTGTGCAAGACGAGGCTCAATTAAAAGAATTGAGCGAAAATATTTTAACATTGGCTTTGCCCAATTCGGCGAATAAAATTGTTGATGAAATCGAAGAAATTTTGAAGAAAAATGATTGAAAAACAAAATATAAGATGCAGCACAATGTCCCGCAGGGACAGCACTTTATTAACCGTAGGCTTTAGCCTACGGACAGCCAGACCACACCTCATTCCTCAAGTCCCGCAGGGACGACACTTAGTATCCACCACTAAACTTTACTTATCATGAGCTATGTCCAACTTATAAATCAGCAGGAACATCATAAAAAAGTGAGTTTTAAGGATGAATATATAGCATTTATCAGAGAGATGGGTTGGGGGTGGATGTATGCCTCTCCGTAAGCTAAAGCATACGGTTAATAAAGTGTTGTCCCTGCGGGACAATCTGCAAAGGACAAAGTGGTTGTGGTAACAATTAGATAAAATTTAGAATATGACAAACTTAAACGACATAAACGCTCTCTACTTCGTCGGCGCCGGCGGTATCGGCATGAGCAACTTAGTGCGCTATTTTCTTCACAACGGGAAAAACGTAGCCGGATACGATAAAGTAGAATCAGCCTTAACCCGCCAATTGAATGCCGAAGGCGCTCCAATCCATTACGAAGATAATGTAAATCTGATACCGGAACTATTTAAGGATAAAGCAAATACGCTGGTGGTGTTTACTCCTGCGGTGCCTTCCGACCATTCGGAATTGAGCTATTTCCGGGAAAATGGGTTTAAAATGATGAAACGTGCGCAGGTATTGGGAGAAATTACTAAAACTAAGCGGGGAATTTGTGTAGCCGGAACGCACGGGAAAACAACTACTTCCAGCATGATTGCCCATTTATTGAAACAATCGGAAGTGGATTGCAATGCTTTCCTGGGCGGCATATTGAAGAATTACGACAGCAATCTGTTGTTGTCTGACAAAAGCGATTTGACTGTGATTGAGGCCGATGAATACGACCGTTCTTTCCATTGGCTTTCGCCGTATATGGCCGTAATCACTTCCGTAGCGCCCGACCATTTGGATATTTACGGAACGGAAGAAGAATACCGTAAGGCATTTATTCATTTTACCTCGTTAGTTCGTGAAGGAGGAACTTTATTGATGGAACATAAAGTGGATATTGAACCGAAGTTGCAGAAAAATGTAAAATTTTACACGTATGGTCGGGAGATTAACAGACACCAGGGGATTGACCCGCAATCCCCTGATTTTTATGCTCAAAACATAAAAATTGGTAATGGTGAAATTACTTTCGATTTTGTCACTCCAAAATCGGTAATAAAAGCTATTTCTCTCGGTGTACCGGTCGAAATCAATATCGACAATGCTGTAGCCGCACTGGCTATCGCCTGGCTAAACGGCGTTTCCGAAGAAGAATTAAGACGCGGCATGGCTTCTTTCCAAGGGCCCAAACGGCGTTTTGATTTTCACCTGAAAACGGATAAAATTGTTTTGATTGACGATTATGCGCATCATCCGGAAGAATTGGAAGCCAGTATTTCATCGGTACGGAAATTGTATCCCAACCGGAAATTAACGGTTATTTTTCAGCCGCATTTGTATTCCCGCACCCATGATTTCTACAAGGAATTTGCAAAATCACTATCTTTGTCGGATGAAGTGCTGTTGATACCCATTTACCCGGCGCGGGAAAAACCCATTCCGGGCGTAAGCTCCCAAATGATATTGGATTTGGTCACAGCTCCTCATAAAAGATTGGTTGCCTATAATGAATTAGTTAATACAATAAACAAAGAGGAAACCGATGTGTTATTAATGGCGGGAGCCGGTGATATCGAATTATTAGTTGAACCGGTGAAAAAAATATTAAATGGTTAAGAAAATTTTACTCATAGTCTCTGCATTACTTCTGACCGGCTATTTGGCTTTTGCGGTTGCCTTTTTGAATCCGAAAGCAAAAATAGAAACCAAATGTTCCGGCTTGAAAGTGGAAGTAGTGGAAATGGATATACCTTATTTGAATGAGGCGCAAGTGATTGCCTCTCTTCAGAGGCGGAATCTGAATCCGGTGGGGAAGAAATTTTCCGACATCAACCTGGAAGCCATTGAAAAAGCAGTGGAAGAAAATAAACTGATTAAGTCGGTGGAATCCTACAAGACTGTCGGCGGCCTCATCAAGGTAAAAGTGTATCAACGGACGCCTGTTTTGCGGGTGATTTCGGAAAACGGGAATTACTATATAGATAGTGAACGGGAGAGAATGCCTGTGCCACCCAATTTCGCTGCTTATGTTCCTTTGGCCACCGGAAAAATCAGTGAAGAATACGCAAAGCGTGAATTATACGATTTTGTATTATTTTTGCAGCATAATAAATATTGGAATTCGCAGATAGAGCAAATTCATATCGATTCCAATCTGGATGTCGAATTGATGCCCCGTAAGGGTAACCATCATATTATTTTAGGTAAAATAGAAGATTACAAGGAAAATTTAGACAAATTGAAACTCTTTTACAACAAGGGTTTGGATAAAGTGGGATGGAACCGGTATTCGGTTATTAATCTCAAATATAAGAATCAGGTAGTGTGCACAAAAAAAGAATGAAAGAAATGAAAATAATGAAAATAATGAAAATAATTTTTTTCATTTTCTTCATTTCTTTCATTATAATTATATTGAATTATGGAATATATTGCAGCATTGGATTTGGGAACCTCCAAGATGATTGCTATGGCAGCAACCAAAAACCGGGAGGGCGCTTTGACTGTTCTGGGTTCTGAAAAAACAGATTCGGAAACTTGCATCCGGCGCGGGTGTATTTATAACATTGAAAAAACCGGCGAAAAAGTAGCGTCTCTGGTACGGATGTTGGGTGCTCATAAACTGAAGTCAAGTATCCGGAAAATATACGTGGGAATTGGCGGACAATCCCTGCGGACGGAATACCATACGGTACGAAAGGAAATCAACGGAGGAATTGTCAGTAATGAAATCCTGGTCGCGTTAGAGGAAGAATGCCGGGAATACGAACCGGAATTAGCGGAAATTTTCGCGATCATCTCCCCCGAATATTACCTGGACGGCCGTTTGGAAATGGAACCCAAAGGCGTTTCCTGCGAGGTGATTGAAGCGAAGTTCCAATTGATTTTAGGCCGTCCTTCCCTGAGGATTTGCTTGGAAAAAAGCATCGAAGAAAAGGCAAAGATCGAAATTGCCGGTTTCTTTGTTTCCCCTTTGGCCACGGCGGAAGCCGTCCTGGACGATCGTGAAAGACGATTGGGTTGCGCCTTGGTGGAATTTGGAGCAGGCATCACCTACATTTCCATTTACAAAGACGGATTTTTAAGGTATCTGACGGCCATTCCTTTAGGTGGAAACGTGATTACCAAAGACCTTTGCGACTTGGGTATTCTGGAACCGGAAGCCGAAAAATTGAAAATCGAACAGGGAAATGCCCGGATTGAAGACGGAGAAGAAGAATCACAGGACATCATTGTCGAAGCGAGAGCCAATGAAATAGTCGCTAATGTGATAGAACAAATCCGCTTGTCGGGTTATGAAAATCTGTTGGGCGAAGGCATCATTATTACCGGAGGAGGTTCTTTGCTGAAAAATATAGATACCTTGCTGGCTCAAAAGACCGGCAAACAAGTTCGCAGGACAGCGATAGAAGACCCCACTCAAGCCTGTGTGCTTGGATTATTAAAGCTGGGTACCGAAAATTGCGCCCGGGAAGTAGTAGTAAAAAAGGAACCCGAACCGACGTTATTTGAAAAAATACCTGTCCAAGAGGAACCGAAGCCGCAAGAGCAGAAGCCCAAGAAAAGAACCCTTTGGGGTGGACTCATGGGCGGAGTGGAAAAAGCCGCGAAAGGACTCTTTGATGATGATAATACAAACACAAACGAATAAACACAGACCATTATGGATATACTAACAGGGTTTGATTTCCCACGGGAACAGCCATCGATAATCAAGGTAATTGGTGTAGGGGGCGGCGGCGGAAATGCCGTCACGCACATGTACAAAGAAGGGATCCGGGATGTTACATTTGTGTTGTGTAACACCGACAACCGCGCACTGATTGAAAGTGACGTGCCGAATAAGTTCCAGTTAGGCAAGCAAATTACGGAAGGTTTGGGCGCCGGAAACAAACCGCTGGTAGCGAAAGACGCCGCGGAAGAAAGCGTGCAGGACTTGCGCAAACTGTTGGACGACGGCACCAAAATGGCTTTCATCACAGCGGGGATGGGCGGCGGAACCGGCACCGGAGCGGGGCCTGTGGTGGCCAAAGTGGCCAAAGAAATGGGCATCCTTACCGTAGGCATCGTCACCATTCCGTTCCTCTTTGAAGGAGCGCCCAAGATACTTCAGGCGCTGAAAGGCGTGGAAGAAATCAGCAAGAATGTAGATGCTTTGCTGGTCATCAACAACGAACGGTTGCGCGACATCTATTCCGATCTTACGGTATTAAATGCCTTTAAAAAAGCGGACGATACGCTGACGACCGCCGCCAAAAGCATTGCCGAAATCATCACTTTCCCGGGACATGTCAATCTCGACTTTGCCGATGTAAATACGATTCTTCGCGATGGAGGAGTCGCCATTATGAGCAGCGGTTTTGGAGCCGGTGAAGGTCGTGTTTCTGCGGCTATTGAAAATGCCTTAAATTCGCCTTTGCTCAACAATAACGATGTATTCAACGCCAAGAAAATATTGTTCAACGTTTATTTCAGTTCCACCAAACCCTTGATGATGGAGGAGATGAATGAAGTCAACGATTTCATGGCCAAGTTCCGGATCAAGGAAATAGAAGTCATCTGGGGATTGGCTGTGGACGATACGTTGGAAGAACAGGTAAAATTCACCGTTTTGGCTACGGGATTCGGCATTGAAAATATTCCTTTCATGTCGAAAGCGATGGAAGTAAAAGAACAGCTCGACGCCGCGGAAAACAAGCGGAAACAGGAAGAAGAGCAGGCCCAACGGTTGGAAGACGAAGAAAGGTCCCGCTACGAAGCCAAGTTGATTGAGATCTATTACGGCAAGGAGGCTTTGCGCAATTTGGGCAAGTCCACCAAACCCAAACCCTTTATCTTTGCCTCCGTCGAACAAATGGATGACAACGAGATTATCGAAGCGCTTATCAATCACCCCACCTACAAGCGGAGTTCCAAAATAATGATTGATATAGCCGAACAAGCAGAAGCCCGGCGAACAGCAAACTATTGAACTAAAAACTAAGAACTAAAAACTAAAAGTTACGCGAAGCGCGGTAATAGTAAACAGGCGTCAGCCAACTTTTAGTTCTTAGTTTTTAGTTCTTAGTTCCTAAATAATAATTAATATGAATTTGTTTGATAGAGTAAGTAATGACATTAAAGCGGCGATGCTGGCTAAAGATAAGATTCGTCTGGAAGCATTGCGCGGAGTGAAAAAAGAATTCCTGGAAGCGAAAACCGCCAAAGGCGCCGATGGAGATTTGTCGGATGAAACGGCAGTAAAAATCCTGCAACGCATGGTGAAGCAACGCAAAGACAGCGCCGCGATCTATGCGGAACAAAATCGTCCCGAACTGGCTGAAAAGGAATTGGCCGAAGTAGCAGTCTTGGAAGATTACCTTCCCAAACAACTGTCTCCCGAAGAATTGGAAGCAACCATCCGGGCGATTATCGCCGAGGTGGGTGCGACCTCAGCCAAAGAGATGGGAAAAGTGATGGGCGTAGCTACAAAGACCCTGGCAGGCAAAACCGAGGGACGGCTGATTTCCGAAACGGTCAAACGGCTACTGGTCTAAATCTTTATTATATCAATAGTTTACGAAATTCTTTGTATTTTTGTTTCCTAATAATATTAAACTTTTTGAATATGATATAATCGCGTAGCAATACGCATAGTTAAAGACATTATAAATTGAGCTTTTAGCTCTTATTCTCTCGTTGTCGAAATCTACCAATTTCAAGTTAGTGAGAATAAGTTAGCGAAGGTTCACGCTCTATGGGCGTGAATTGTTCGTGCTTATTTACTAACAGGGGCTTTGGTAGAGCCTGACAACGAAAATAAGCAATCAACGAGCAGTTTCACGCTTTTTTGTTTGCCTATGGGTTTTAAGAGTTTTTGAGCATAGACTCTCAAAAACGATGACAAACAAGATTTTTAAAATACATCCTACATGATTATCCGCCACATCAGGGTTGTTCTTTGGTGTGGCTTCTTGTGTTTGCTCATGTTTAACCTAATATTTTCAACGAGAAAGTGAGAAATCTCAGAAAATAAAGGATAGTCAAGGGGCAAATGGATGTCTATTTCGCTATTTTTTATCAGATATTG
>JAISKT010000335.1 GCA_031261295.1 Candidatus Symbiothrix sp.
CAATCGCGGAGCGATTACATTATTGTAGAAAAAATGTCATTCCTATCTACCCAAAACCGCGGAGCGGTTTCATTATAGCTCCGCGATTGAATGCACAAAATTAATATTTAGCGGGGCTGAGTTATTACAAATCAGCCAAGGTAAATTTTAATTTGTGTTAATTCCTTGGTTTATATGGAAAAAGATATTACTTTTGCTAATTGAATAAACATAAATAAAATTCAAGAAAAAATAGATAGTATTTTATAAAGACATAATTCATTAAAAGAAAAAGCGTTTAGCTTTTATTCTTGCCTCTGAAACTTCGACAATTTCAATAACAGCAAGAGTAAGTTAGTAAACGCTCGCGAGGAATCGTGGGCTGAACTTATTTGCTGTTATGGGTTGTCGAAGACCTCAGAGGCGAATAAAGTTTAAGTCCCACGTTTTTTTATTTTAAATAACCGCTTCATAGGGACTTGGAGGCAATAAACACATTTATTGTATGATAAATCCCCCATAGATAACGATATTAGCGGGCAGTTCTATTCAATATTTTTTTCCTCTCATTTTTTAGTTATTGAATGCAATGTGTTGCCCGCTATTCTTATAGGGTAAAGGTGGCTTAAGTATTTTAAGCTACTTAAGCTACTTAAGCTACTTAAGCTACTTAAAATACTTATTGCCTTCACCCTTACTTAAAAAATCAAATATTAATAAATTTATAAATTCAATGAAGATGAAAAAAAATCTTTTTTTAATGCTGACATTCATCGTTTTGAGTGCAGCAAGTGCAAATGCACAAGTTCGTATCGGTGGAACGGAGACGGATGTTCCTACCAAAGGCGCTGTCCTGGATTTGAATAATTCAACCGGTGGGTATGTAGGCGGATTGTTATTACCTAAAGTAACTCTAACGGATTTGACCGACTTGAGTGACATTCCTTTGGCTGCAGGATATGAATCTGCATTGGAGGGGCTTATTGTGTACAATACCACTGTGGGAGCCGAAGGCATCTACATTTGGAATGGCAGTGACAAGTGGGAAGTTATTTGGAAGAAAAATTAAATTGGTAATGATGAAAAGAATGAAAAGAATTCCGGCGGCAGTTATTGCCGCCTTCTGGTTGCTTATGCCCCTGTCTGGTTTTGCCCAGGTACATATAGGGGATGCAGCGAATCCCGTTCCGGGCACATTACTTGACTTGTCCAACAGTAGCCAACTCGGCTTACTTCCTCTCAATGTTTCGATTGAAGAAATCGACCAAATTCCGGAAGCATTTACCGACCATGCCGGTGTAAATTTGGCGGATTTGGAAGGATTGATCGTTTACAATAACAATGAACTTCTTCCAGGAGGGAAAGGTCTGTATGTTTGGGATGGAGTCAAATGGGCTAAAGTGGAACGGGAATGTCCTCTCCCAACAATTGCTTCGCCGGTAGCCGACACGACTCTTACAAGTTACGGTGAAACGACTCGCCGTCTGGCTGTAACAGTTGACGGAGACGGCTTGTCGTATCAATGGGAAAGTTCAACTACCGGCGCAATTGATAGCTGGACTCTGATCGGGGAAGCTACAGATGCCGCTTACGATGCACCTGCAACCACTGCCGGAACAGTATATTATCATTGTATTGTATCAACTGAATGTGGCAATATCACTTCACCGGCATATACGGTAAACGTGCTGGAGTCTATTCCGACCAATGCTTCATATACCGTTACCGGAGCGACCTGTTACGATGTAGCGCAAAGCGGCACGCTTACCGGTCGGACGAATGCTTTTGCATCTACCCATACAATGACTTATACGTTCAATTATGGGAATTCATTTACTAATCTGTCGTTTGCTGTATTGAGCGATCCAAGCGGGATTATTTCAGGCATTAGTTCGCCTACTGCAACTGAAGGTACGGGTAGCAGCACGCAGAACTTCAGTGTGACTTTCAGTTCGAGCATAGAAAGTATTGTGTATGGTAGTACAGCTACGGCTCGCATTGCTGCAAGCTATACCGATAATACAGGCACACAGAAAATAGCATATATAGATGTGGTTGCCAAGGACCTGACATGCTGCGCCTACGTTCTGGGTGCCGATGGTAGATGCTACCGTCGTGGAAGCTCGTCGAATACAGGCAACACCAAACCTAAGTGCCCTACCGGCTGGTCATATGTAAGCAATACGATAGTAGAAGCCCAGGTCCTTCCTGCGGCCTGGACCAAAAAATACGCGCGACAATGGACGTACAAAGACAATAAGAACGGTTCCTATGTTACGTTCGGAACTGACGGTGGCACGTCGTGGACATCCAGCGCCGCCGGGAGCCTGGTGTCCTCAGCGCTAGCTTGCGTGCAGTAGTAAGTCAACGAACCGGTACTTATGATTCAATCAATATTTATGATTGAAACGGTTGTTTATACCCATGATTCATTAGGATGAAGCATTCCAACCGGTGAAAAATAAAAACAGGGTGAGATAGTTAGCGGTTAAATTTCCGGGGTTGCGTTTCCGTATCGTTAGATAAAACGAGAGTAGAAACGCAACCTTTTGTATTTTTGATGAATGTTTACCTATGAAGGAAATGTGATGCGATTCATTAGATTATTTTATACATTGGCGATAAAAATGGAAACATGGAAGACTCAACGGAACTCAACTTAATAATTTAATGTTTGTTTAAATACGGTTTACTGTACTACTTTCCACGTTTTATCGTTTACTCTCACTACATAAACGCCTTTGTTCAATACACAGAGACACCGGATAATACATTGTTTATTCCTACCTGTTTCGTATAGTTTACAGTCAAAGGAATTGTAAGCGTTTCAATATCTGCATTTTCAATTACAATTGCAGCAGTATAGGTACCGGAGGATTCTGCCGAGAAAACAACATCAAAAACAACATTACCACCCGCTAATTCTTCAGGTGTGATAGCCGTTATTTCATACTTTTGCCTTTTAATGTGTTTATAAATAAAGAATCGTAAATCAACAGGATGTAATTGTGACAAAGATAAGAAAAAAATCGATTTTTTTTTTATACCTTTGCAAGCGTTTGAAAAATATTTTATAAAAAATTTATAAATCTACGTATTATTTATGGACAAAAAAAGAGTTTACCTGTTCGGTAATGGACACGCCGAAGGGAGAGCAGACATGAAAAACCTCCTCGGTGGTAAAGGCGCTAACTTGGCCGAAATGAACTTAATCGGCGTACCCGTTCCTCCGGGATTCACTATCACAACGGAAGTTTGTACGGAATATAACCAATTGGGTAAAGAGGCTGTCATTGAATTGATTAAGGCAGATGTAGAAGCTGCCGTCAAAACAGTGGAAGCCACTACAGGCACCGGATTTGGTGACAAAAATAATCCTTGTTTAGTATCTGTCCGTTCAGGCGCACGGGTTTCCATGCCGGGTATGATGGATACGGTTTTGAACCTGGGTTTGAATGACGAAGCAGTAGAAGGCATTGCCAAAAAATCGGGAAATCCCCGTTTTGCCTGGGATTCTTACCGCCGTTTCGTGCAAATGTATGGAGACGTAGTGTTGGGCATGAAACCCGAATCCAAATTGGAAATCGACCCGTTTGAAGAAATCATGGAAGAACTGAAAAAAACTCGAGGCATAGAATTAGATACGGAATTTACCGTTGACGATCTTAAAGCCTTAGTAGCTAAATTCAAAGCTGCCGTTAAAAAACAAACCGGAAAAGATTTCCCCGATTCTCCTTGGGAACAACTCTGGGGCGCTGTTTGCGCTGTATTTGATTCCTGGATGAACGAACGCGCCATCCTTTACCGTCAGATGTACCGCATCCCGGAAGAATGGGGTACGGCCGTAAACGTGCAAGCGATGGTTTATGGAAATATGGGTCTTACTTCGGCTACCGGCGTGGCTTTCACACGCGATGCTGCTACCGGAGAAGATATTTTCAACGGCGAATATTTGATTAATGCACAAGGTGAAGACGTGGTGGCCGGTATCCGTACCCCGCAACAAATCACGCTGGAAGGTTCCAAACGGTGGGCGGCCCAACAGGGAATTTCCGAAGAAGAACGCGCGGCTAACTATCCTTCCTTGGAAGAATCAATGCCCGAATGCGCTAAAAACCTGATTGAAACACAACAGAAATTAGAAGATTACTTCACCGATATGCAAGATCTTGAATTTACCATTCAGGATAATAAATTGTGGTTGCTCCAAACCCGTAACGGTAAACGTACCGGCGCGGCTATGGTGAAAATCGCCATGGATATGTTGAAACAGGGCATCATCGACGAACCAACCGCTTTATTGCGTCAGGAACCGGAAAAATTGGACGAATTGCTCCACCCGGTTTTCAAAAAATCAGCATTAGCTTCTGCAAAACCCATCACGAAAGGTTTACCCGCTTCTCCGGGCGCTGCCACCGGAAAAATCGTTTTCCATGCAGACGAAGCCGAAGAATGGGTGGCGCGTGGCGAAAAAGTGGTGCTTTGCCGCATCGAAACGTCTCCCGAAGATTTACGCGGAATGGCTGTAGCAGAAGGAATTATGACTGCACGCGGCGGTATGACTTCGCACGCTGCCGTTGTGGCCCGCGGTATGGGAAAATGCTGTGTATCCGCTGCTAACGGCGTACAAATCGATTATAAAGCCAAAACATTAACGGTTGGCAATACAAACTTGAAAGAAGGCGATTGGATTTCGTTAAACGGTTCTACCGGTTTGGTTTACGCAGGTAAAATCGAAACGCAGGAAGCCGAATTAAGCGGCGATTTTGGCGAATTGATGACTTTGGCCGACAAATATGCCCGCCTGAAAGTGCGTACCAATGCCGATACGCCTCACGATGCAGCAGTGGCTCGCAATTTCGGCGCACAAGGTATTGGCCTTTGCCGTACCGAACACATGTTCTTTGAAGGAGATAAAATCGTCGCCATGCGCGAAATGATTTTGTCGAAAGACGAAACCGGACGCCGGACTGCTTTGGCAAAATTATTGCCTTTGCAACGCGCCGACTTCACCGGAATATTTGAAGCGATGGAAGGCCTTCCCGTAACGGTTCGTTTACTGGATCCGCCTTTGCACGAATTTGTTCCTCATGATGAAAAAGGACAACAGGAAATGGCGAAAGTCATGGGTGTGGCTTACGAAGAAATTCACAATCGCGTAGAAGGCTTGTTGGAACAAAACCCGATGTTGGGACTTCGAGGCGCCCGCCTGGGCAACTTGTTCCCCGAAATCACCGAGATGCAAACCCGCGCTATTTTGGAAGCTGCTTTGGATTTGAAAGCCAAAGGCGCGAACGTACAACCGGAAATCATGGTTCCGCTGATTGGTATCCTCTATGAATTTTTGGCTCAAAAGAAAATTATTGATGACACCGCTCAATTGGTCTTCGCCGAAAGAGGCGAAAAAATCGTCTATAAAGTAGGTACGATGATTGAAATTCCGCGCGCTGCGTTGACGGCTCACCGGATTGCTACTTCCGCCGAATTTTTCTCTTTCGGTACCAACGACTTGACCCAAATGACTTTCGGTTACAGCCGGGACGACGTGGCCAAGTTCTTGCCGATGTACTTAGACAAAGGCATCCTGAAAGAAGACCCGTTCGCTGTATTAGACCAAAAAGGCGTGGGACAATTAATCGAATTGGCTACCACCAGAGGTCGCGAAATCAGACCGGATTTGAAATGCGGTATTTGCGGTGAACACGGTGGTGAACCAAGTTCCGTAAAATTCTGCGACAAAGTAGGTTTGAATTACGTAAGTTGTTCTCCTTTCCGTGTGCCTATCGCACGGTTGGCGGCAGCTCAGGCAGTGATCGAACGCGCAAAATAAAAATAAACCGGTCGGTTTAAAAGGTTAGGAGGACACCTTTCACAAGGGGTCCTCCTCTCATTTAAAAATATTTAGAAAACTTACTTTAATTATTCTGACCGCAAAAGTAGCCATAAAGATTAAATAAGTAAAAGACATTTTTGACAGGTTTTATAGAATATAATCATTATCTATAATACTTGTCGGAAGAATCCGAAAAAACGATCATTTATTGTTACGGTTCTCTATTTATTCAATATTTTTGAAACATTAAATGTTTGGACAAAATAAATTGACACAACAAAGATGAAAATATCGTTGATTATTCCCACGCTAAATGCCGGAAAGCAAATCGATCGTTTGTTACAGGCATTGAGTAATCAAACTGTTGCGGTGGACGAAATCATTGTGATCGATTCCCAATCGGATGATGACACGGAAATGATTTGCCGTAAACACAAAAAGGTCACTTTTATCCCCATCAAGCGCAGTCAATTTGATCATGGAGGAACGCGGGATTATGCTTTTCGACAGTCGAACGGTGAGGTTGTGTTGTTTCTGACGCAAGATGCTTTACCTGCAGATGACCGGTATGTGGAGCAAATTATCAGCCCTTTTCAGGATGAATCGGTGGCGATGGTGAGCGGAAGGCAGATAGCGAAAGATAATGCAACCCGTATCGAAAAACTGACGAGGCATTTTAATTATCCGGCCACAAGTAATATAAGAACGCTGAAAGATATTCCGGTTTTGGGAATAAAAACCTTTTTCGCCTCCAATGTTTGTTCGGCGTACCGAAGACCGGCTTACATCCAAACCGGGGGCTTTGACCATCCGATACTCACGGATGAAGATTTGCTCATTGCCGCCCGTTTCATCTATGGCGGCTATACATTAGTGTATGCCGCCGAAGCGAAAGTGATTCATTCGCACAATTTTAGCTTGAAGCAACAGTTTTCCCGCAATTTTGACATTGCGGTGTTTATGAAGATGAATTCCTCCTTTTTTCAAAACATTTCGGCTACAAAAGAAGGCATCCAAATGGTCAAATATGTTTTAGGTGAATTAATAAAAGAAAAACAGTTTTTACAAGCGGGTTATTACATAGCAGAATGCGGCGCCAAATTTCTGGGCTATAAATTAGGATCCAATTACCGGAAATTAAGCCGGAAATGGATAGAAATTTGCACCGGAAATAAGAATTATTGGAATCTTATTTTTTCCGGCTACCGTAGCGGCTCATAAATTTATCCACACGTCCTGCAGTATCCACCAATTTTTGTTTGCCTGTATAGAAAGGATGTGAAGTGTTGGAAATTTCAATCTTTACCAATGGAAAAGTAACGCCATCTATTTCAATAGTTTCCTTTGCATTAATCGTAGAACGGGTAATAAACGTATCATCGTTAGACATGTCTTTGAATACGACCGGACGATAGCTCTCCGGGTGAAGTCCTGCTTTCATTATTGTATGTTTTATTAATTATTTAATACTAATCTGTTTCGGGACGCAAAGGTATAAATATTTAAAGGAATAACAAAACGTTTCTTTCTTTTTTTTGTTTAAATCAGTATTCCTTATTATTGAAATTATACAAACTCTCCCATGTTCCGGCTTGATATACTCCCCGAAAAAGTTTATCTTTGTACCTCAAAAAAAAACTTAATATCTAATGCCATGAGTAATGTATATCAAGTCGGAAGCGGAGCGTTGACTTTCGAAATTATCGAACGAATTATCAATCAGAATCTCAAATTGAATTTGGCGCCCGAAGCCATCGGGCGGATTCAAAAATGCCGGGATTATTTAGACAAAAAAATCGAATCTTCCGAAACTCCCATGTATGGAATTACGACCGGATTCGGTTCGTTGTGTAACAAGTCCATTTCCCCGGACGAGTTGAGCAAATTGCAGGAAAACTTAGTGAAATCGCATGCTTGCAGCGTAGGCGAAGAAATTCCGCCGGTCATCATCAAATTGATGATGCTCTTGAAAGCGCACGCCTTGTCTTTGGGATACAGCGGCGTCCAGGTGATTACCGTGCAACGGATACTGGATTTGTACAACAACGATGTGATGCCGATTGTCTATGACCGGGGTTCGCTGGGCGCATCCGGCGATTTGGCTCCATTGGCCAACCTCTTCCTGCCGCTGATTGGCGCGGGCGATGTCTATTATCAAGGAAAAAAACGGGAAGCGATGAGCGTCCTGCAGGAATTTGGCTGGAAACCCGTCAAACTGATGAGCAAGGAGGGACTGGCGCTTTTGAACGGTACGCAATTTATGAGCGCCAACGGCGTGTATGTGCTTATCAAAGCTTTAGAATTTACCCAAAAGTCCGATTTAATCGCCACGCTTTCCTTGGAAGCTTTTGATGGTTTGATCGACCCGTTCCTGGATTGTATCCACCAAATGCGGCCTCATCCGGGACAAATCGAAACGGCCAAACGGATTCGTAACCTATTGGAAAACAGCGAACTAATCAGCCGGAAAAAGGAACACATCCAGGATCCTTATTCTTTCCGTTGCATTCCGCAGGTGCACGGCGCTACCAAAGATGCCATTCAATATGTGGCCCAGGTACTGTTGACGGAAATCAATTCCGTTACCGACAACCCGACCATCTTTCCGGACGAAGACCGGATCATTTCGGGAGGAAATTTCCACGGGCAACCGCTGGCTATCGCCTTTGATTTCCTGGCAATGGCTTTGGCCGAACTGGGGAATATTTCCGAAAGACGGGTGGCGCAATTGATTATGGGCTTGCGCGGATTGCCCGAATTTTTAGTGGCCAATCCGGGTGTCAATTCCGGGTTTATGATTCCCCAATACGCTGCGGCCTCGATGGTGAGCCAGAATAAAATGTATTGCTACGCGGCCTCCAGCGATTCCATTGTTTCGTCCAACGGACAGGAAGATCATGTGAGTATGGGCGCCAATGCCGCCACCAAATTGTTCAAGGTGCTGAACAACCTCGAACTGATTTATGCCGTTGAATTGATGAATGCCGCTCAAGGCTTGGACTTCCGTAAACCGCAAAAAACGTCTCCCGTCCTGGAAAATTTCTTGCAGGAATACCGCAAGGAAGTGGCTTTTATCAAGGACGATGTAATCATGTATAAAGAAATTCATAAAACAGTCGCTTTCTTAAATAGAACATCTTTCGATTTTGTTTGTTAGTAAAGAAAACAACAACAATATCATGGAAGACTTAATTCAGAAAGGGAGCCACGCCGCTCCGGCAACCTATTACATTTTGATTCAGAAAGACGGTCCGTATTTGGTTTATGGCAAACCGCCGGTAAATCAGGAAATCCTTACGCCGGATGCCACGGGTTATTCGTGGACATACAAGCAAGGCAATACGATTGAAAATACGGAAGAACCGATTGCACTGTGCCGTTGCGGCCAGTCCAAACACAAACCGTGTTGCGACGGGACACATACTTATATTGAATGGGATTCCGAAGAAACGGCCGGTAAAGAACCGCTATTGTCCGGCGCCAAACAATTTGAAGGCCCCGAATTTATCCTGAATGATAATAAAAAATATTGCGCCGTAGCCCGCTTCTGCGATGGCTACGGTGATATTTGGCATTTGATACGGAAACCGGCCACCGATGTGGAAAAGGAGATCATCAAGCACCAAGGCACGCATTGCCCTTCCGGACGGCTGGTTTTGGTGGATGCCAAAACCGGGGAAATCTACGAACCGAATTTAGACCCGAGTATCGGCATTCTCGAAGACCCGGTGATGAAAGTGAGCGGCCCGATTTGGGTGAAAGGCGGTATCCGCATCCAAAGTGCGGACGGAAGCAGTTACGAAATACGCAATCGCGTGGCGCTGTGCCGTTGCGGACATTCTTCCAACAAACCTTTCTGTGATTCCACTCATATAAAAGTAGGATTTACGGACGAAAAGAAGAAAACTGTTTAAAATAAATCAAACTTACTGTATCTTTGCGGAAAAATTATAAAAAGAAGTATGATACAGTACGATTTTGATGAGATAATAGACCGGAGAGGGACGGGCGCATTGAAGACCGATGCGCTGCAGGAGCGTTACGGTAATCCGGATTTGCTTCCCCTTTGGGTGGCCGATATGGATTTCCGGTGTGGCGATTTTATTGTTGACGCACTGAAAAAACGGTGCGATGAAGGCATTTTCGGTTATACGCTTCCCGCCGAAGCCTATTATCAATCCATTGCAGATTGGTTGCAGGAAAAGCATGGGTGGTCGATTGAAAAAGAATGGTTTAGCTATATTCCCGGTATCGTCAAGGGAATTGCCTTTTGCGTGATGCACTTTTCCAACCCGCGCGATAAAATCATTATCCAGCCTCCCGTTTATCACCCGTTCCGTTTGGTACCCACTATGCACCACCGGGAAGTGGTTTACAATCCCTTGATTGAAGAAAACGGCGCTTACCGGATGGATTTGGACGGTCTGCGGAAATTGATTGATAAAGACTGTAAACTGTTGGTACTGTGCAATCCGCACAATCCCATCGGAATCACCTGGGACGAAGAATGCCTGAAGGAATTGGCGGAAATCTGTTATGAAAACAATATCCTCGTGGTATCGGACGAAATACATTCCGATATGGCGTTATTCGGACACCGGCATATCCCTTTTGCTACGGTTTCCGAACATGCCCGGCAGAATAGCATTACGTTTATGGCGCCCAGCAAAACATTTAATATCGCCGGCCTTGTCAGTTCCTATTCGATTATTCCCAATGACAAGATACGCAACAGTTTTTATTCATTCCTTCATGCCAGCGAGTTGGACGAAGGCACTATTTTTGCTTATACAGCTACCCAGGCGGCTTATGCCCACGGTTCGGAATGGCGGAATCAGATGCTTCGCTACATTGAAGGAAACATCCGGTTTGTAGATAACTATTTAAAAGAAAACATTCCGCAAATAAAAGCCGTGATTCCCGAAGCTTCTTTTTTGGTCTGGTTGGATTGCCGGGAATTGGGATTGACACAGAAGGAATTGAATGTTTTATTTACGGACAAAGCCGGCCTGGCGCTGAATGATGGCGAAATGTTCGGCAAGGAAGGAATCGGATTTATGCGGATGAATATTGGATGTTCGCGGGCGGTATTGGAAAAAGCGATGAAAATGCTTACCTTTGCACTGAATATTAATTAAAAACAATTTATAAAACATGGAAATTACAGATGGAAAGATCGTATCGTTGACCTATGATTTAACAGTCGGAGAAAACGGTGAAAAAGAATTGATGGAACGCGCTACCGAGGCCTATCCATTGAAATTTATGTATGGAATGGGGATGATGTTGGAAGATTTCGAAAAGAACATCGCCGGCTTGGAAACAGGCGATAACTTTTCGTTCACTTTGACTCCCGAACAAGGGTACGGCGAATACGATGAACAAAAAGTCGTTGAACTGCCCAAATCCATCTTTGAAGTGGATGGCAAATTTGATGAAGAACGGATTTCCGAAGGTGAAACGCTTCCCATGATGGATGCCAACGGCAACCGCTTGATGGGTTCTGTTTTGGAAATTAAAAAGGAGGTAGTCGTAATGGACTTCAATCATCCGCTGGCAGGAGAAACCTTGCATTTCGATGGCCAGGTAATCGACGTGCATGAACCGACCGCTCAAGAAATCGCTGCGATAGCTCATGAAGACAGTTGCAGTTGCGATGCTTGCGGAGATGAATGCGACAGTTGCAAAGAATGAATACCTTTGGTAATATATTCCGGTTGACCTCTTTTGGGGAATCCCACGGAGAAGCCATTGGCGGGGTGATTGACGGTTGCCCCGCCGGTATATTCATAGACAAGGAGTTCATCCAAAACGAATTGGACCGGCGAAAACCGGGTCAATCCGACTTAACCACTTCGCGCAAAGAACCGGATCAAGTGGAATTTCTGTCCGGTATATACGAAGGAAAAACCACCGGTACGCCGATTGGTTTTATCGTAAGAAACAACAACCAACACTCTTCGGACTACGATAATCTGAAAGACGTTTTTCGTCCTTCCCATGCGGATTACACTTACCAACAAAAATACGGTCACCGCGATCACCGGGGCGGCGGAAGGTCTTCGGCCCGCGAAACAATCGCACGGGTGGTTGGCGGCGCTATTGCCAAACTGGCGCTGAAAGAAAGCGGAATCGTCATTACAGCCTATACTTCCCAGGTTGGTTCCATCCGGTTGGAAAAACCGGATGCCGAATTGGATTTCAATGCCATCGAACAAACGCCTGTCCGCTGTCCCGATTTGGAAACGGCCCGGCAAATGATCGAACGGATTCAGCAAATCAAAGCGGAAGGCGACACCATTGGAGGCGTTATCACCTGCGTATGCCGGGGAGTTCCTGCCGGATTGGGCGAACCGGTTTTCGGAAAACTTCATGCAGCCTTGGGAAGCGCCATGCTCAGCATCAATGCCGCCAAAGGATTTGAATACGGTTTGGGATTTGAAGGCGTTCAATACAAAGGTTCTGAAGTGAATGACCTGTTCTACCGCAAACCGGACGGCAGCGCCGGCACAAAAACCAATCATTCGGGAGGCATCCAGGGCGGTATTTCCAATGGAGAACCGGTTTATTTCCGGGTGGCTTTCAAACCGGTTGCAACCTTATTGATGGAGCAACCGACCATCGACCGTTCCGGCAACGAAACGGTAGTGAAAGTAAAAGGAAGACACGATCCTTGTGTGCTTCCGAGGGCTGTGCCTATTGTGGAGGCTATGGCCGCTATGACTATCCTGGATTATAAGCTGCTTGCAAAGGCTTGATTTGCTCTATCATATCGTAAGCCACATCAAAACCGGAATTGATAACGGATACTGATAATATACCGTCGTAATAGCCTGATAAATGCAATACTTCGTAGGCAGCATTCAAATGCGACAACACTTTTTTATCCAATCGAGCTGCATATTCCCGGTAATATTCAATGGATTTCCGGCCTTTCTTTTTTTCTACGCCACGGATATAAAAATAGCCGTCCAAAGCTTTTAATACACCATTGTAGGCAGTGCCGCACGCTGTTTTCACATACTTTTCGTCCTGATACCACTTGCCTTCTTTTCCCGCCTTTTTCAAGGTTTCTTTTGCATTATCCATGTAGCGAATGGCTTCGGCATAATATTTTTCCCTGATTTTCTGTTGTTCGTCCTGTGACATAAAATTGATAGTTGAATGATTAAAAGTACAAATATATGGAATTTTTATTGAATAGTATAAAAAAATGGATTTATTTTTCAGGGCAGTACTTGAATAATAGCCAAAACAGAGGCGTTGCATTTCTCATTCTTTTGAACCCGAATGGAAACGCAACGCCCTCTTAAAAATTAGCCGGTTGATAAGCCAACCTTTTTCGCAAAAAGCAAGGTGTCTTGGCTCAACCCTTGTGCATTGTAAGCAACATCTTACCAAACCTTTGAAAAATCAAAAGTTTCAAATGGCATTAGTCAGTACTCACTCCAAATGCGAGGGCAGTTCACAACGTTCGCACGCAAACGATCCAAAAACTGTTACCACCAACCGGATTCCAACCGGCAAGCTTGTGCGTCACGAAGCTCCATCCCACAAAGCCCGCATTCGAGCCACTGACGTACGACCCATAGCCTGGGAAAAGTTTAGAATCAAAAATTGCAGGGCGCAGTGCCGCGGCCGGCCCGTCAGGGTCCAATTGTCCCAGTTCATAAGGATTCGGGAGACGCCAACCTTTCTCGACTTCTGTGTTTTTATCGTTGCAATGATTCACGTCTGAATTCAACGCAGTGCGTTCCGGCACACTTTCGACACACAGGTCTCTCATGATTTGGGTCCGGCGATTATCGGACTCAGCCCACGAAACAAAACCTGTCGAAAGGCGCGAGTCCCCTACCCATGTGCCATTCGGCACAACAAATCCCGTGCAGCAAGTCGTATTCCTTATAAGTACGTTTCTTGATATCTGTGTACTTGTATCGTCGCTATAATCTATATAAGCAGTAAGCACAACGGTTTGGTTGCCGGATATCACTGCCTCTTGTAAAATACTTACAGGATTAAAAGTCAATGTTTGTACCTCATTAAGTGTTCCGCTCGCAGCATTCGCTTGCAACAGGAAAGCGGAAGTTGCATTTACTTCCCACGTTACATTGGCGATTTCTTTCGTTCCGTTTTCTTGTACCTCGTAAATTTGTGTGCCGGGGGCATCGGTCGTAACATTGAAACAAAAAGTACCGGCCAATTGTGGAGCGGCATTCGGTGGAAGTTCTGTCGGATAGTCTCCCGGATTAATTGAAGGCGCACTGCTTCCGGTTCCTGTTTTACTCCATTTCGCTCCATTCCACACATATACACCCGTTGTACCCCAGGTATTCCCTGTATTATAAACCAACATACCTTCACCGGCGCCTTGCAGACTTGCGTCTGCTACCGTAAAGTCGTCCGCTGCCAGTAAATCTACTTTCGGCAACAATAAGCCTTTGCCAGCGGTCTTGGACAAGTCCAGAATCGCTCCCTCATGAGGGGTATCGGTGGTTCCGTTTCCACCAATTAATACTTGCGCATGGGCGCCCGCTGCACTCAGTCCGATGAGCGCCAGCAACAAAAAAAGATTTTTCTTCATTCTCTTTGTCATTTATTTTTAATTTGTTATTACTGTTATCCTCACTCTACGGAAGCGATTAACTCCCATTTACCCGGCTGGCCGGTTTCTTTTGTCCACAAGTAAATTCCCTTGCCGATAGCATCGCCGTCCTGATAAATAATCATTCCTACGGCTTCATCTTGATTTCCACCACTCAACCCGAAGGTATTTTCGTCGGTTAACTGTACCCGCGGCAGCAACAAACCTTTGCCTTGGTAAGTCGTTTCTTCTACCGTGTAGGGCGCCGATTGCAAATCCAGGAAAGCGCCGGCATGCGGCGTTAAGGCTCCCGGACTATTGCCGATAACCACCTGGGCTTTTGTACTTGCCGCACTCCAAACGATAAGTGCCAGCATTAAAAAAAGAATTCTTTTCATATTGTTATTTTTAAAATTTATACTTTTAAAAGAGGGCAAGGCAACCGCATAAATAAATTTAATAAATACAAAGAATGAAGAAATGAATGCATAAATACAAATGGTTGCCTGTACCCTATGTGATGGGCGGACGCGTTCAACTAACTAAAAACATGAGAGTGTAAATGATTGAAATAAAACGCCCGCCCAATTTCTTATCCCGTCATTTTGACTTGTTCTGAATATTTGTAGAATTATTTAATGCCTCCAAGTCCCTGAGAAGCGGTTATTTAAAATAGAAAAACGTGGGACTTAAACTTTATTTGTTCTAGAGGTCATCGACTACCCGTATGTACAAATAAGTTATGCCCACGAATTCACGTGAACGTTTAATAACTTATCCTTGTACATACTGAAACTGTCGATGTTTCTAGAACAAGAATAAAAGCTAAACGCTTTTTCTTTAATGAATTATGTCTTTATAATATACTTTCTATTTTGTAATAAAAGTCTTTTTTGTTTATTTAATTTGCAAAGGTAATATCTTTTTTCATATAAACAAAGGAATTAGTAAAAAATAATTGGCAGGAGATGTCTCGACTCCGCTTCGCGTCACTCGACATGACGTTGAAATGTTTGTCGAGCGACGCGAAGCGGAGTCGAGACATCTCCTGCTAATCGTTAAAACCTAAAAATGGCTCGTGTATCACTGTAGCCGTTTCAGCCGGTACAGCAGTTGTTGGATCGCTTCCTGGTATTCATCAATGATGGATTGTGCAAATGCTGCGGTGAAAAGTTCCCGTTGGGTTTCCACATAATCATAAAAATCCACGGAATGTACCACAATGTCGGAAGGAAGACTTGTTTCCGGTATTTTGATTTCCATATCCGGATGTGTGGCATAAGAGGTTTCCACCAAACGGTCGGTTATGCTTAATAGCGATGCAATTGCCTGATCCAGAGCAATGTGCTGAGCGTAACTTCCGCTACCGCTCACGTGCCAATGAAATAGTTTTAAACTGTTGTTGAAAAAAAATAAATTGCCCATGAATGACGCAATTTCCTGATTTACTCTTGTTGATTTCGTTTCCATGCTGTTATTTTTTAGTATTTGTTGATAAAGATACGGGGCGCAGCGTAAAAAATAACAGGACTTTTATTTTTATTTCCGGCACTTTCTTGAAAATAAACCGTATCTTTATCCATGCTAAAAGAATACAGGTTATCCGACCTCATCTCTTTGCTCCAACTGGTATTGGACAACCTCATCAAGGATTATCAATTAGATGAGGATGATTCGCAGAATAAGATCATGACTTCCATTCAATATTTTTATTCCTTGATTGCCGGCAAAATACAGGACGAAGTCTTTTCTTTGGAAAATACCAACCCCATCTTCCGGCAATTCAAAGAACTCGTATTGACAAGCGACCTTAAAATCCTGTCGATGGACAAATACGCCGATACATTGCATATTTCAACGGCGGTATTAAACAGTATTTGCCAGGACTTTACGGGCGTTTCCGCCAAACAGCTTTTGCTGAATTTGAAAATCACCGAAGCCAAACGGCTGTTGCTTTACAGTACATTAAATGTCAATGAAATAGCCTTTCAATTGGGGTTTGAAGACGCCTCTTACTTTGCCCGTATTTTCAGGAAGAAAACCCGGGTGTCGCCTACACGGTTTCAGGAAAAGTACCGGAAATAAGAAGGAAAGTCCTGCAAAATTTTCTCGTTTCAGTCTTACTTTTGTCTATTATGAAAGGAAAAGAAAATAAAAAGGAGAAGAAAAAAGAGAAGTCTTCCGGTGAAAAAACCAAAGTATTAACGGATTATCAACGGGAAAAAGACAGCAAACAGGATACCATACTAAACTTAAAATCCAAACTTTAATGGTAACAGTAAAACGAGAAGGTATTATCTTGGAGAAAACGGATTTAGCCTTTGAAAATGAAGGCGTAATGAATCCGGCTGTCATTGTCGAAAGAAAAAAGACACACATTTTATACCGGGCGGTAAGGGAAGGAAATCACTCCACTATCGGTTATTGCCTGTTGGATGGCCCGCTTAAAGTGGTCCGCCGCGATAAAAAGCCATTGCTATATCCGCAGTTTGAGTATGAAAGCCAAGGCGTGGAGGATCCCCGGATTGTAAAAATAGACGGTCTGTATTATTTAACTTATACGGCTTACGACGGCGTTAGCGCGGTGGGCGCCCTGGCTGTATCACCTGATTTGAAACATTTCACGAAGAAGGGAATTATCACTTCCGGATTTACGTATGCTCAATTTGAGGAATTGACGCTGTCAAAAGGAGATTTTAACGACAAATATTTCAGGTTTTACAACAACCGGGAAGACCATACGGATGCGGGTAAGAAAGTGTATCTGAATGATAAAAATGTGGTTTTTTTTCCTCGCAAAATAAACGGCAAGTTTTATTTTATGCACCGTATCCGGCCTGATATTCAATTGGTAAGCGTGGAAAAATTAGAAGATTTGACGTATGATTTTTGGATCAATTATTTTCTGGATTTTTCACAACACATTGTTTTTGAACCGAAATACGCTCACGAATCGAGTTATATCGGCACCGGCTGTCCGCCCATTGAGACGCCGGACGGTTGGCTGATGATTTACCACAGCGTACACGATACGCCGGAAGGCTATATTTATTCGGCTTCTGCGGCGCTCTTAGACCTCGAAAATCCGGCTATTGAAATCGCCCGCTTGCCTTATCCGCTGTTTAGTCCGGAAACAGAATATGAACTGACGGGCATTGTTAATAACGTCTGTTTTCCTACCGGGACGGCCTTGTTCGGAGATACCCTGTATATTTATTACGGGGCTGCAGATAAATGCATCGCTTGTGCGTCGGTTTCGATAAAAGGGTTAGTGAATGAATTAAAAAGGGAAGGTGCAAAGTCATGAAGGGAATATTATTCGTAACTACTTATCCGCCAAGAGAGTGCGGCATTGCCACATTTTCCGGTGATTTGATACAGGCTATCCAAACTAAGTTCGGCAGCTCATTTTCAATCAACGTATGCGCCTTAGAATCCCAAACGGAAAAGTTCGTTTATCCCGATACGGTAAAATATACGCTGAATACTTCGGATGCTTCTGATTACCAACGTATTGCAGGAGAAATCAATGCGGATGACGAGATTTCATTGGTTCTTATCGAACATGAATTCGGGCTTTTTGCGGAGCATGAAAACGAGTTCTTGCAATTTGTAAAAACGATTGCCCAACCGGTGATTATTGTTTTTCACACCGTGCTGCCTCATCCGGAATCTTCATTGAAATCCTACCTACGGAAACTTACCTCGGCCTGCTCTGCGGTTATTGTCATGACGCAAATCTCCGCGCGTATTTTACAACAAGAATATGGAATAGCGGAAGATAAAATAACCGTTATTCCCCACGGCACCCATCTGGTGTTGCACAGCGATAAAAAAACATTGAAAGAAAAATACAAAGTTTCCGGTCGCCGGGTGCTGACGACATTCGGGCTTCTGAGTCCGGGTAAAAGCATCGAAACGACATTGGACGCTTTGCCTGCTATTGTGAAGGAAAATCCGTCCGTAATCTTTTTAATCATTGGGAAAACTCATCCGACTATACTCAAAAACACCGGTGAAAAATACCGGGAAATGCTTGAAGCAAAGGTTGCCGAATTGGGATTGACTGATTCCGTCCGGTTTGTGAATCTCTATTTAGACCTTCCTATCTTATTGGAATACTTGCAATTGACAGACATTTATTTGTTTACCTCGTCCGACCCGAACCAAGCTGTCAGTGGAACATTTGTTTACGCCTTAAGTTGCGGCTGTCCCATTATTGCTACGCCCATTCCACATGCGTTGGAACTTTTGAAAGACAACTCCGGGATTATTTTCGATTTTAAGGATTCCGTTCAATTGGCGCACGCCGCCAACCGCTTGCTTTCCAATGAAAATCTGCGGTCGAAGATGCGTATTACCGGACTACAAAAAACAGCCTCTACGGCTTGGGAAAATTCGGCGATTGCCCATGCGCTTTTATTTCAGGAAAAATCAGGAAGGATGGAGCCGCTGATTTATTCGTTGCCTCCGGTCAAAGCGGAACATATTAAACGGATGAGCCACAATTTTGCCATGATTCAATTTTCAAGGGGAAACCGTCCGGATATTAAAACAGGTTATACATTGGATGATAATGCGCGGGCCTTAATGGCTTTGTGTAAAGTGTATGTTGAAAAGAAAGATATATCCTGTGAGAAATATATCAAAAGTTATCTGAATTTTATTCATTATTGCTTACAACCGGACGGTTCTTTCTTGAATTATGTGCAGAAGGATATGTTGTTTACGGCTCAAAATCAGGAAGTGGGTTTGGAAGACAGTAACGGGCGGGCCATTTATGCCTTGGGGTATTTCATTTCTTATGCCGGTAAATTTCCGGATGTATGGACATTGGAAGCGATTCAGGTGCTCAAACAAACCTTCCCGATGATTACTCAAATGCAATCTCCGCGAAGTATAGCGTTTGCCCTTCATGGATTGTGCTATTATTTCCGGCAATTTCCGGCGCCGGATATTTCTGCATTAATCAGCTTGTTAGCCGACAAATTAGTGGATTATTACCGGCAAAATAAAGAAGAAGATTGGTTGTGGTTTGAAGCCTGTTTGACTTATGACAACAGCGTTTTGCCCGAAAGTTTGTTGTATGCCTATCTGGCTACGGGAGATACCCGCTACAAAGAGATAGCGAAGGAATCGTTCGATTTTCTATTGGAAAAAATATTTACGGAAGACCGGATTAAAGTCATTTCCAATCAGGGATGGCTCCAGAAAGAGAAAAAAGACCGGAAATTCGGGGAACAACCCGTTGACGTAGCCGGTACGGTCATTGCTTTGAAAACGTTTTATACCGTATTTAAAGAGGAAGAATATCTCCGGAAGCAAAAAATAGCTTTCGACTGGTTTCTGGGAAACAATCATCTTCACCAGATTATTTACAATCCCGCTACGGGAGGCTGTTACGACGGATTGGAAGAAAATAATATCAACTTAAATCAGGGCGCCGAATCCACGGTATGTTATCTTATGGCAAGACTTTCCGTTTAAATTTACACCGTAGATATTCAACTTTGATTATTCATTTTTTACAGTTCAACTTCTGATTTTTCCGCTTCAGCGCCTTTTTTAACAATTGTCTCAATCCTTATTATACTTTTGCGACAAGGAAAAAATAAAAGGCATGAAAAAGATTATATTAGGTTTTATTGTTTGTGTAACGGCAGGAACCGGGATGGCTCAACATCCGGTTCCTGCCGCTTATCGTTTTACATTGGAGGATTGCTTGAATTACGCTTTGGGCAATAATTACAATCTCCAATCCCTGAAACTGACGGAAGAGGCGCGGGAAGACACGTATGACCAGGCCAAAATGGAACGCCTCCCCAGCCTGAACGCTTCCCTGAATGAAAGCTTAACCAACAGCCAGGACAACACTTCGTGGAACGGCAATTACGGTTTGAATGCCAATCTTACGCTGTATCAGGGCGGAAATATCACGAATACCATTGAGCAAAATAAATTGCGGAAAGAGCAATCGTCCTACCAAACGACTCAATACGAAAACGGATTGACCATTCAAATCCTGCAGGCATTTTTGGCGGTATTGGGGAATGAAGAATTGCTCAAATATCAAAATGTGGTAGTGAAAGCCAGCGACGAGCAACTGAAACAGGGCAAAGAGCAATTTCAATACGGCAAAATATTGGAAAGCGATTATTTATTACTTGAAGCCCAATATGCCAACGACCGAAACAATGTACTCAATACGGAAATATCCCGCGACAATAGCCTGTTGACATTGAAAGGTTTATTATCCCTATCGCCGATGGAAAATCTGCAAATCATTTCTCCGGACACTACTTCGATACAGACCATGAGCATCTTGCCTTCGGTAGCGGAGGTTATGGAACGGACGGTCGGTTCACTGCCGGATTTGAAAATCAGCCAATACAACATCGATATTGCCAAAGTCGCACTTAAAATGTCCAAAGCCAATTATTTGCCGACGGTCAGCCTTTACGGAAGCATCGGAACGGGGCATTCCATTGATTATGTTCGCTTCGGCAATCAACTCTCCGACCGCTTGAACGAACAAGTCGGCGTCTCGCTCAGCATTCCGATTTACGACAACAGCCGTACCAAATCGAAAGTGACTCAAAGCCGTATCGCCTTGCAACAAGCGGAGTTGGATAAAAAACAAAGCGACTTGGACATCCGGCAAACAGTGGTTACGGAATATCAGGGCGTCGTTTCGGCGTACAATAAATATCAAACGACAAGCGTCAGGCAAAATGCTTATTCAAAGACCTTTGATGTTTACCGGGCGCAATTCCACGCAGGCGCCATCACAGCAGTGGATTTACTGCAACAGCAAAACAACTATATCAGCGCGTTAAACGATTATATCCAAAGCAAATACGAATTTATATTAAAACGTAAAGTGTTGGATGTATATATGGGAAATAATATAACAATGTGAGAATATGAAAAAGAAGACAGTCATAATCATCAGTATCGTAACAGTCGTTGTACTTCTTATTGTTTTTTTCCTGTTGAAAGGAAAAGGCAATAAAGAACTGCATTTCAATACGGCGCAAATACAGGAAGAAACCGTTGAAATTACGGTAACCGCTACCGGATATGTTCAACCGGTGGATAAGGTTGAAGTCGGAACACAAGTTTCGGGAGTCATTGAGAAAATATTTGCAGATTATAATTCGCAGGTAAAAAAAGGCCAATTGTTGGCGGAAATAGACAAATCGACTCTGAATGAACAATTGCTTCAAGCCAAAGCAAAGTTGACCAGTGCGGAAAGTGATTTGAAATATTCGCAACAAAACTACGACCGCGTAAAACAATTGTATGATGTAAAAGCCGCCACCGAAGCCGCTTATGAAGAAGCCGTCAACCGGCAGGCGCA
>JAISKT010000345.1 GCA_031261295.1 Candidatus Symbiothrix sp.
TTTGGTAGTATAAAAAAAGTCCTTACCTTTGTAATCGAAAAACGTAAAATTTTTTCATAGTTAAGGTTTTGGTTAAATGGGTTAGGGGTGGCTGCGAAGTCATCCCTAATATTTTTAAACCCTTTGAACAGAAACAAATAAGCGGATTTAAGACACTGAAAAGCGGCCCGTTTTATTTGTTTTTCTATTTTAAACCGATTATTCATAAAAATTACGTACATTTGGGGATTGTTTACCCGTTTATTTGAACGTACAAAATTAATTATATTTTATGGATAACTTATCAGATTATGTACCTTTAATAATAATTGTCGGCTCCATTATTTATTCCATTGTAAAAGGAACCGGTAAAAAAAGGCAGGAAGAAATGTCTAAAACCACTTTGCCGGGCCATAAGCCGAAAGACATAACCGTTCCGGACATTCAACCTGTCAAAGCGGTTAAAAAAACGAAGAAAAAAGCGGCGCCTCCCAAGCCGGAACCGGTAGTCATTCGTCCGGTAGTCACTCCTGCCGCGCCTGTAGAAGTATTAAGCGGATTCGACGAACAGGTAGAACCGCTCTTGAATATCGAAGATCCGGACGAAATCAAAAAAGCGTTTATTTATACGGAGATATTGCGCCGGAAAGCCTATTAATGTCTTATAATGAGTATAACAATTTTAGGAATAGAATCTTCTTGCGACGATACTTCGGCAGCCGTGATCCGGAACGGCGTGATTTTGTCGAACAGTATTGCCGGACAAAAAGTACACGAAGCCTACGGGGGAGTCGTACCTGAATTGGCTTCCCGGGCGCACCAGCAAAACATTATCCCGGTGGTAGATCAGGCCATTAAACAAGCCGGTATTCAAAAAGAAGAGCTGTCGGCGGTTGCTTTTACCCGTGGACCGGGGCTGTTGGGCTCGCTGTTGGTGGGCGCCTCTTTTACCAAAGGTTTTGCTACGGCGCTGGATATCCCGATGATCGAAGTCAATCACTTGCAAGCGCATGTGTTAGCGCATTTTATCAAGCAAAACGAAGACGATACGGATCAGCCGCAATTTCCTTTTTTATGCCTGCTGGTATCCGGTGGAAATTCCCAGATTATCCTGGTTCGGGCGTACAACGATATGGTCGTAATTGGCCAAACGATTGACGATGCAGCCGGCGAAGCGTTTGATAAATGTGCGAAAGTCATGGGATTACCTTATCCGGGCGGCCCCGTGATTGACCGCTTGGCCAAAGAAGGCAATCCGAAAGCTTTTCAATTGAATAAACCGCACATTCCGGGATATGATTACAGTTTTAGCGGATTGAAAACTTCTTTCCTTTATTTATTAAGGGACGAACTGAAAAAAAATCCGCAGTTCATAGAAGAAAATAAAGCGGACTTGAGCGCTGCCTTGCAATATACCATTATTGAAATTCTGATGGATAAATTGCGAAAAGCGGCTAAAGATTTGAAAATAAAAGAAGTAGCTGTTGCCGGAGGTGTCTCGGCCAATTCCGGCCTACGAAAAGCCTTTGAAGAATATGCCGAGAAATACAGTTGGAAAATTCATATTCCGCCTTTCGCTTTCACCACGGATAATGCAGCGATGGTAGCGATGAGCGGCTATTTCAAATATCTGGATAAAGAATTTTGCTCCATGGATGCAGTTCCTTTCTCTCGAATAATTTTATAAGTATCTTAAGTATCTTAAGATACTTAAATTTCTTAAAAAAAATAAAAATAATATGACACCATTAAAGTTTGAACCTATTTTAAAGCCTATCCTTTGGGGAGGGGAAGACATCTGTGCATTTAAAAATATTGAGCCGCAATTGAGCGGGATTGGCGAGAGCTGGGAATTGTCGGGTGTTCCCGGTGATGTATCGGTGGTGAGCAACGGCGAATTGAAAGGAAAATCCCTGACCGAACTGATTGAAACGTATGGCGCGCACTTGCTGGGCCAACCGGTATTTGAACGTTTCGGTACCACTTTTCCCTTATTAATCAAGTTTATAGATGCTAAACAGGCGCTTTCCATCCAGGTGCATCCGAATGATGAATTAGCCAAAAAACGGCACAATTCTTTCGGGAAGACCGAGATGTGGTATGTGGTGAAAGCTGCGGAGGATGCCTCGTTGTATTCCGGTTTCCGGGAAGAAATGGATGCGGAAAAATATGTGCAAAGCTTGGAAGATGATACGTTTATCAATTACCTGCAAAAACAGGATGTGAAGCCGGGCGATGTGTTTTTCTTGCCGGCCGGCCGCGTGCACGCCATTGGAGCCGGTTGTTTTATTGCTGAAATTCAACAGGCCTCCAATATCACGTACCGGATTTACGATTACAACCGGAAAGATGCCAACGGCAATTCGCGCGAACTTCATACGGAACTGGCCAAAGATGCGATTGATTACAAAGTGTATCCCGATTACAAATTGGATTACCAACCGGGAACGAAAGAAGTGCAGGGATTGGTTGAATGTCCTTATTTTACGACCAACCTGATTGAAAGTAAAAAAGGAAATTCCCGGCATTTAGCCCATAAAGATACGTTTGTAATTTATATCTGTTTACAAGGAAAATTGAAACTCACCGATTTTAACAATCACACCATTGAATTGAAACAAGGAGAAACTGTATTGGTTCCGGCCGATAACAGTCTTTCCATAAACCTGTTATTTGAAGAGGACAGCAAATTATTGGAAACGTACATCGAATAATATTTATATCCTGTTAATATCTTGTAGGTATTTTTTATAGTTATTTGAAATCTGTTGTGTATCTTTGTAGAGAGTTCAACACAGATCAGATTGTATAATATTAAAAAGTGCAAGTATGAACAGAATTAAACTTTTTCTTGTTTTGGTATGTCTCTTTGTGAGTACATTATCATTTTCTCAAGTCACCACTTCCAGCATGAGCGGCCGTGTTACCGACGGTAAAGAAACGCTTATCGGAGCTACAGTCAAAGCGACGCACGTTCCTTCCGGAACTACGTATGGTGCCGCTACTCGTCCGGATGGTAGATACAATGTATCGAATATGCGTATTGGAGGCCCCTATACGGTAGAATTTTCGTATCTTGGCTACCACACGGAAACTTTTTCCTCTATTTATTTGACATTGGGAGAAGAATTAACCCTGAATGTAGCTTTGAAAGAAGAAGACGAATTGTTGAATGAAGTGGTTGTCCTGGGTAGCCAAAATCCAATTATTTCGACGAGCCGTACAGGCGCACAAGAAATTATTACCCGCAGTGAAATGGATAAATTACCGACCTTAAACCGGTCGTTGAATGATTTTACCAAACTGACACCCATGAGTAGCGGGGGGAATTTTGCCGGAATATCTTATCGTTTCAATAATGTGACGGTGGACGGCGCCTCTTTTAATAACTCTTTTGGTTTAAGTTCGGCCTTGGGCGCTTCCGGTACAGAGCCTATTTCATTGGAAGCCTTGGAACAAGTGCAGGTAATGATTGCTCCGTATGATGTTCGCAATGGCGGATTTACGGGTGCGGGTATCAACTCTGTAACCAAATCCGGTACGAATGAATTTCATGCTTCGGCTTATACATACATCAAAAGTCCCGATTTGATCGGTTACCGGATAAAAGATGACATATTAAATGTTTCCGAGTTTTCCAATCATCAATACGGATTGAGCCTTTCCGGGCCGCTCATCAAAAATAAATTGTTCTTTTATTTGAATGCCGAAATAGATCGCCAAGAAAGTCCGATTACTTATACGACAGCCAATTCAGCACCCGATCCTGCTGTATTACAAGATATTTCCAATTTCTTGGGAGAACAGTTTAATTATAATCCGGGCAAATTTGATGTCAACAAAACCAATACGCAAGCGGATCGTATTACGGCTCGCGTAGATTGGAATATAAGCGATAAAAATGCTTTGAGTGTAAAATATTATCATTTAAAATCATTTAATACCAACAATCCATCTACTTCAGGAACTCCCCTCAACGGACGGGGACCTAATCAATATGCGATTCCATTTTCTTCTACTTTTTATCGTACGAATAATAATTTTGATATTTTCATTGCGGACTTGAATACGACTATCAATGATAATATGACGAATTATTTCAAAGTAGGTTACTCCAGAATTCGTGATTTCCGGGATATGGATGGAGGTTTCTTTCCGCAAGTGGACATTATGAATGGTAGTGGTCAGGCTTATACCACTTTTGGAACGGAAGCTAATTCGTATAATAATCAATTAAACAGTGATATCTGGCAAATCCAGGACAACTTTGTTTGGAATTTGGATAAACACCAGATTACGATTGGTACGCAAAGTAATTACCGTTCTTTCTTAAACGGATATGCGCAGAATTATCCGGGATCATGGGTGTTTAGCTCTTTGAATGATTTCAAATTCAATGTATTGGCTACTAAAGATTACTTGAAAAATCATGACAATATGAAAGACTTTGATATTACGGCTTACGATCCGGGTCAATTTGGCCTCAGTGGCGTTGTAAACAATGGTATTCCCAATAGCGGCGCCGGTGCAGGTACTACTTATTATCAACAACGTTACTCCATGTTCGATTATTTTCCTTATGCAGAAGTAAATGTCCTTGAATTGGGATTTTATGCGCAAGATAAATTTACGGTAAACGACCAATTAAATGTGACCTTGGGTTTGCGTGTGGATGTTCCTGTTTATATGACCGATCTACCCGCTAACGACCGTGTAGCTGCAGAAACGTACCGGGATGGTATTCATATTGATGTGTCCAAGTATCCGAATGCCAAACCGCAATTTTCGCCTCGTTTGGGATTTAATTATCGCCCGTTGGAAGATAATTCGTTGCAAATACGGGGAGGAACCGGATTATTTACGGGAACCCCTCCTTATGTATGGATAAGTAACCAGGCAGGGAATAATGGCGTTTTATTCGGGGAGATTCAAAAACGGAATGATGAACTGAAAGGACTTGGTTTTACCGGTAATTTGGATACGTATAAACCTGCTGAAGGCACCGCCCCTCGAGGTGATATTTCCATTACAGATCCGGATTTCAAATATCCGATGTTATGGAAAAGCAATTTGGCTGCAGATTATAAATTTGGTGACGGATGGGTGGCTACCGTAGAATTACTTTATTCCAAAGATATAAATGCCATTTATCACGACAATATCGGGATTGAAAAAACCCAAAGTTTTGTAAACGATGGCGGTGAAGGGAATGCACGTCCTGCTTATTCGGGCTTACTTTATAGTGATTTGCCGGGCAATCAAAAAGCGGCAAATAATGTGGTAATGTTGCGCAACACGAATCAGGGATATTCTTTCTATACTTCTTTCCAATTGCAAAAAACATTCTATGATGGTTTGTTGAAAGGTTTATATGTCAATGGTTCCTATACATTAGGAACAGCGCGAAGCGTTACCGACGGTACTTCTTCGGTTGCATTCTCTGCCTGGCGGTATCGTTCGGCATTGGATCCGAATGCGGCTGAATTAGGTTACAGCGCAGGCGCTTTCGATGGAAGACTCTTGCTTTCGGCTTATTACACAGCTAATTGGAGTAAAAATGCCGCCACAAACATCGGATTTATTTATCAACGGTATCGTCCTTTTCGTTATTCTTACGCATACAACGGAGACGCCAATGGCGACGGCCGGACGGACAATGATTTAATTTATATTCCAAAGAATTTTGATGAAGCAAAAGATCATTTGACGGCAGACAATTACGATAGCCAAGAAGCGGCATGGAAAGCATTGGATGCATTTATTGAACAAGATCCCTATTTGAAAAAGCACAGGGGAGAATATTCCAAACGCAACGGCGCTGTCGCTCCGTATGCTAATCAATTGGATTTGAGCATGTATCACGATATTAAGGTTTTCCAAAATAATGGTCGTTATCATACTTTGCGTTTCAGTTTGGATATCGCTAATTTCTTGAATTTGTTGAATAAAGACTGGGGTGTACAGCAAACGACTGTATTGGGTAATCAGCAATATCAGTTCTTATCAGTGACTCAGAAACCTATAAAAGATAATGATTATACCTTAAAGTACAGTATGCGGAAAGATTTGCCGGAAACGTTCCAGGATTATATAGGAAATGCTTCCCGCTGGCAAGCCGTATTCGGTGTTAAGTACATCTTTTAAATAATGTTTCAACTTATTGATACTGAGGTTGTTCTGTTTGGAAAATTAGGTATAAATCAGGTTTTCTTATCCGGAACTCCGGTTAGTACTATTTATTGAAATAAAAAAGGAGTGGAAAATAAAAAAAGAAGGAGAGGCTTTCCAAAATGGGAGAAACCTTTCCTTCTTTTTTATACGACAGGTCACTTGTCCCAACCCTAATTCAAACAGAACATAATGAGTTCAAGCAACCTCATTCCGACACTTAAGTTGCGGCGATAAAGGTGCGCCAAAACGTTCCGAAGCTTTATGTCATTGGCCCACGTATATTCCGTTGGTACAGCTCGAATCGCAAGCGTTTGTCGCGCATATAGACACCCAACAGCCATAGCCCGTCTGCGTGCATGTAAACGAGCATGTCTGTGACCCAACGCCACAACCCGACACCTTCGTTGCAAAGGACCCAAGTGACCACCCCAACCAGTCGGAATTCGACGCAGTAGCGTTGGCGTTGAATATTTTACCTGATGACCACGTTCCGCAGTTTGCGCACGACATTGAGAGGGTAGGGGGACCCGAGCAAGAGCGCACAGCCACCGTAAAAGTCACAGACTCCGTCTCACCACATTCGTTTGTGGCAATACACCGGTAGTACGTAGTAGTTCCTGCCGTGGACAATGCAGTAGTGCCGGACGATCCACTTGAATGACTTTCCCAGTCACCATTTGTTCGGCGTTGCCATTGGTATGTCAAGCTTCCACCATTTGCATTGAATGTGGCTGACAGAGGCTGGCTTACACCCGCATTGACGGTATAGCTCTGTGCAGACGCCGGCGATGCAATAGTCGGGGCGCCCGTACACGGAAGAACCACAATCGTTCCGTCTCCGGAGCCGGTAGTGGCCGGTTTGCTATCGCCACAATCATTTACAGCTTTCACTGTCACCAGATTAATATTATAGGTATCCGGTGTGACACCTGTCACGGTTATCGAATTCGTTGTAGTCGTCCAATTAGCCGCACTCAATCCGTCAGGTAAAGTCCATATATAAGAAGTAGCTCCTTCGACATTACCGCAAGTGATTGTAGTCGTTGCATTCAGATTAATGGTCGTTACATCCGTCTTTACCAATGTGGGAGCCTCCGGAGGAATACATCCTATTTTACTCCATTGTTCTCCGTCCCAGACATAAAGGCCTTCTCCGTCACCGCCTGCAAGTGTTGCATTGGTGTTATAGACTATCAAGCCTTTCAAATCCTCATTCGGGACAGTGATAACAGCGGAATCGGTAAACGCGTATGGTATCCGGTTGACATGGTTTATTTCCACATTCAGCGGAAGTAAACCCCGTTGAGCAGTTGTACTTGTCAAGTCCAGCAAACTACCGCCTTTGGCAGAAGCATCGGTATCACCGATGTGTACCTGCGCCTGTAAGCCGGCAGAATGGAACAACAAAAGGGCGGCGCAAAGCGCCAATCCTAATAACATTCGTTGCTTTTTCATCCTTTTCATGCTTTTTTCCAGATTACTTCCCATTTGTTACTGCCGTTCCATACATAAATACCTTCGCCCGTATCCGTGTTGGTATTATATACAATTAACCCTTTCAAATCGGCCGCATCGGCAACCGGTGATGTCAGGTTTGTCAAGGCAGTTAATGTGGTCAGATTTACTTTGGGTAATAACAATCCGCCTTTGTAAACTGTCGCATTCAAATCCAGGACAGCGCCCTGGGTGGGAGTCGCCGCATCGGTTCCCCCGATAATCACTTGTGCATTGGCACTTGCCGCACCCAAAACGATGAGCGTCAGCGCTAAAAAAATCATCTTTTTCATATTACTTGTATAATTTAAATTTGTATTTTGCATAAGGCGCAAAGCGCCTGTTTTATAAAAGGGCAAGGCAACCGGTAATTATAAATTTAATAAAAAT
>JAISKT010000026.1 GCA_031261295.1 Candidatus Symbiothrix sp.
GATATGATAGTACAACTTCGAGACGGACGTTGGGGTGCCATCGAAGTAAAACTTGGCAGCAAACAAATTGAAGATGCTGCAAGTAACTTATTGTTACTAAAAAACAAAATAAATACCGATAAAATGCGTAAACCGTCATTTCTTATGGTTTTAACAGGCGGTCAATATGCTTTTCAAAGACAAGATGGCGTGTATGTTATACCTCTTGCCTGCTTGAAACCGTAACATTCGGACATTGTGATTATTTTTCTAAAAAATCGTACGAAAATTCTACATTTCTTGGCAAAAAAATATTTATATTGCCAAAAAAAGTAGTATCTTTGCATTCTGAAATTGAATGTAAAATGAGTGTAAGTACAGAAATATTAAAATTTGCGACAGGAAAACAGCAATTTTCTTGTAAGGAATTGTTTGAGAATTTTGGTAATTTGTCTGAAAAAACATTGTCGCAAACACTTTATAGATTATTGAAAAACAACCATTTAGAACGTGTTGAGCAAGGCGTATATTGTTTGCCAATTTCTATTTTTGCTGTTTCTGACGAGTTGAAGCAGATTTTTCAACTTCTTAAAGTGAGATTTCCATTTGCTGATTTCTGCGTTTGGAGCAGCGATGTCTTAATGCCTTTTATGCACCACGTTCCAAACCTCAATTATATTTACGTTGATGTCGAAAATAACGTTGCAGAATCGGCTTTTAATTTTTTGAAAGGCAGTCAAACGAAGTCGGTGTTTTTCCGACCAACCAAAGATGAGTATTATCGTTATATTGTTGGAACAAATGCCATTATTGTTAGAAATTTAATTTCCGAATCGCCATTGCAAACGATTGATAATGTAAAAGTTCCAACGCTTGAAAAACTTTTGGTGGATATTGTGGGCGATGTGGAATTTGATTTTTTGCAAGGGGTAGAAATTACCTATTTTTACAGAAATGTTTTGGAACGAAACGAGATAAATAAAAAGAAATTATGGCGATATGCCTCTCGCAGAGGTCGCCGAACAGAAGTTGAACAACTGTATAATAATGCCTTATGATACAGCCAGAAAGCCGCTCAATAGAATGGTTGCATAAAGTTGCAACAGAAAACAATTTTACAAATATCACCATGATTGAAAAGACAATTCGTGCTTTTTCGCTGTTGGAATCATTGGCTTTATCGGGTTATCCTTTCGTTTTCAAAGGCGGAACGGCTTTGATGTTACACTTAAATTCCTCAAAACGACTTTCTATCGACATTGACATAATTTGCCCACCCGAAACCGATATTGAACAATATTTGAGCAAAAATGCTGACAAATACGGTTTTATAGACATAAAACTCGTTGGAAGAAAAACGTCTCATCATGTTCCGAAATCACACGCAAAGTTCTATTATCAAGTAACTTACAATACAAATTCTGCAACTGATTGTATTTTGCTTGACGTGCTTTTTGAAGATACACACTACAAAAATATCGTTCAGTTGCCGATTGAAAGCAAATTTTTGAAAACGGACGGCGAAAAAGTATTTGTAAATGTTCCGAGTATTGCCGATATGCTTGGCGACAAACTTACTGCATTTGCCCCAAATACCACAGGAATACCGTATTACAAAGGCGAAAAGATGTGTTCAATGGAAATCATAAAGCAACTTTACGATATTGCCTCACTGTTCGATATTTCTAACGATTTGACGGTTACAAGCGACACATTCCACAAATTTGCGAGTGTAGAATTGGCGTATAGAAATCTTAATCAAAACGACATTACGCAAGTTTTAGACGACATTTTCAATACTTCACTTTGCATTTCATTACGAGGAATCATTGAACCAGAATACTTTGCATTGTTACAGAACGGCATAAAACGCATACAAGATTTTATTTTCAGCGAAAGATACGACATTGACTCTGCAATTATAAACGCCTCAAAGACTGCATATTTAGCGACATTGCTAAAACACAACCTGACAAAAATTGAAAAATACGCGGATTATCAACAAGTAACTAATTTGACAATTTCCACCCCATTCAACACAAAACTAAACAAACTGAAAAAATCGAATCCTGAAGCGTTTTTCTATTGGTGGAAAGCCTTTGAAATAGAAACAAAAGACAACAAAAGTAGATAAACCGCCACCTATGCCAAGCCGCCGGCCGTTGTACAACAATCTAAAAACAATGCTGTTAGAGAATGAATGTTTAACAAATCCATCAAGATGAAATCATTGATTCAGTTCCCTTTTCATAAAGGATTCAAGCAGTTTTTTGTCCAAATTCGGAAATGACATTGTGCCAAATTCGGAAACTGAAAGGCGCCACGCTATGCCTGCTCGACGAATGGCAAATATCCCTGTTCTTCGTAGCATGATATTAATGCTGCAAAGCCGTTCGGCAAAGGGCCTTCGCCAAACCCAAACCATTCATTATTTGCACGTTACACCCAACAGGGGATATTACTATAACAATTTTACAGTTATTGTATCAAAGAAATAAAGAAGGATTCTTCTACTTTCATAACAATGGATATTACAACGAATAGAATACCAATGAATAATTCCCGATAGATGACCGGATGTACTCCCGTTTCTAAAACTGAACGTTTGAGATTGTTTGGGTTATAGTACACTAATACTTTTTTGTCTTTTGCATACTTATTAGCTAAAGATTTCACATGACGAGAAAAATTTCTTCTTATATAATCACCTATAAAAATCCTTTCAGAACAATAGGTGTTCCCTTCAATAATATATTGATATTCAATGTGCAATTTATGTGAAACACCCATATTATCATCAATATCCTGATTTATAACTTCCAATCTGGATTTATATATTTTGCCTTCTACGGATAACCATTCTTTCGTCTGTTTTGATAGAATGAATACATAAAGAAAATGTAACAAAAAGAAAACTCCAATCAGAAAAATAATATTTACAAAAATAGAATATTCCATAATTCAAAATACTATCAATAATAATGATACTTTGCCATTTCGTCCATTTCACTTATAATTCTATTATCGAAATTAAAAGTGTACAAGGCCCAAACATCCGATGAGTTATAAAAAATAAAATTAAATCTTACCAACTACTTCAGTATTTCACATTAGCTCAACAAGGAACTCATCTGCTATGTGTAACTTTGAGTATTTTACAATCTTTTTTTTGGATTTCAATGTAAGCCGAACCTCCTCTATAATTGGAATCATAACGATAAGGAAGAGGAATCAGCCCTTTAACCACCCAAACATCACCAATCAATTGTGCATCGTATGGTCTTTGTTCGAGAATTTTTTCTCCATATATTGGAAGCCAAATAGCCTCTGCTATCCGTTTAGCAGTTTCTTCATCCGGGACATATCCTTTTGATATTGTATCTTTGACATCGTAAACATTGCTTACTTTATTTTCAGCAACATACTTAGGCCCTTTACAACATGGGCTTAATATTACTAAAAGAATGATTAAAAATAGAATTATTCCTTTTTTCATGACTAATTATTTTTATTATATTCTATTTTAACTAAATAAGGCCTCTCCATATGATGTTCTACATCTATATAATGAGGTTTAGTATCTTTAGCTTCAACTTCATTGACTCTTTTTGTTCCGGAATTAGGGTCACTAGGAATATCCTTAGCTGCATTGACAGGCTCTGTTGTATTTTTTGTTTCTACATCGTACTCTAACACTTGTCCCCCTGGTGTTACAATATATTCATTTTGACCATGATCTTCAGCACCTGTTTTGTCTCTGTCTGAAAAACTATAACTATCGTATTGGGGATCTTCTGCTCCATGCGTATGAACAGCTCCAATTCTTGTTGTTTTGCTTGGTAGTTCATAGTTAATCACAGAACCACTCTCATCTCCAATACGTGCAACATTATAAGAAAAAGTTCCATCCTTATTTGTATATATAGTTGAACCAAATTCTCTATTCATTTTAATAGATGTTCCATTATAATATTTAGCAAAATCATTAGCTGCTTCAATTTTAGATTTAAAAGGATCACCGGGATCTCTACCATCCGGGTCTATGTATCTCACCGGGTTGTTCAAACAATACGCATACGGAGAAATCGAATAATACTTCTCCGCCAGCGGATCCATTGTTGTAAACATCGGCAAAATTGCATCTTTCTGTCTGGCCTCGAAATCATACCAGTTCAATCCGTGCATCTCGTCCAATTCCTTGCCGCCGAATTTGTACGGCTGTTTTTCAGGATTTTGCGATATAAATTGATTCTCCATTCCAGAAGGATAATAGTTGTTTATCTGATCCCCGGCTTTCCAATTGTTACCCAAATGATCCCGCGTGTAATAGGTGTAATAGAAATTATTCCCTACTTTGTAGGCATAACCTTCCGGATTCAGGATGTATTTCAATTGTCCGCCTTCATAAATGATATTCCCGCAATAATTTGTGGTAATATTGATTTCATCTATTTCCGGCGGTGGTGCAGGAACTTCTTCTTCCTCCTCTTCTTCTTCCGGTGCCAGATACCATTCTTCTGATTCTGATTCTTCTTCCGGCGCGGGAACTTCCAAATCATAGATTACCGTGTGATGAGTAGTACTGCGTTTCACTCCGGAGGCATCATACGAATTTGTGGTACTGTGTCCTGCCATAAAATAAATTGTTGTCAGCAAATTTAGTAAATTATACGAAATACTTACTATCCCCCGGTTCAAATCTTTCGTCATGGCCCCGTTTTTGTTGTAGGCATATTCATTGTTTGGAACTCCATAGGGTTTGACAAATCCGCTCAACACCGAATTGTATGAACCGGATTAACGATATAAAAAAAATGGATAATCATACCAAAGACATCCTTTTCAACGTCATTGATACCTATATCCAAAACTTCAAAACCAAATTCGCTTTCACTAAATAAAATGTCCTGCCGAACTTGGAAGAACG
>JAISKT010000110.1 GCA_031261295.1 Candidatus Symbiothrix sp.
TCCTTTACATTTTGATTGCGCAGGGAATTCTGGTAATTTTCTCCGTAAGAATAACCGAATCCGGAGGTCACGAGCGAAAAGTGTCCATAAGAATCGGTTGTGCGAACATCAAAAGTATAGGCTTTCTCCGGCATATTCGGCAACATAAACCGAATGGTATCGACACCCGTAGTGGGGCTTACCGGTATGAGCAAGGAATCGGCTCCTACATTCCAGCTTACTTTGATGTTTCTTACATTGGGCGCATTTTTCAGGATAAGTTGTCCATAAATTTGTCCCTTGCCTGCGAAAAAATTGAGCGAATCTACTTTCGGAGCATACACTATCTCGCCTCCTTCGGTGTATTTCTGATGGGTATCCATAAAATCATTGCAGGCGCTCAAGAGGCACAATATCAGTGCCGTAAGCGATACATAATGACTAATTATCTTTTTCATTGTTTTTATTTTAAATTATTTTATACTCTTGTTATTCTATTCCGCCGGCGCCCCCAAGAAAGTTATTTCTGAAATATAGGTTAAGGACATAGAAAAAGATTCAAGCACCCGTAGGCGGATGTATCGATAATTCTCCCGCGTTACAGGGAAAACGTAATCAATACCGGCTTTAGCGAATTCTATATCTGCATCTGTGACAGCGCCTGAAGGACCCGAAGGTTTTTCGGTGTCAAATTCCTGAATAAACGTCCATTCATCCCAATCGCCGCTTTTTGAAGGCATATCGGAACGTCCCCATACTTCAAATCGTTTTACATTTCCTGAGTTGTAGAATGATCCATACATCTCCCGTTGATGAAGTATCAAATCACTGATTCTCCCCTTCACGCCTAAATCAATAGTCAATGCAGCGCCCGGTACTGTGCCGTCAAGCGTATGGCCACAATTATTATTACCGGTTTGGTCATCAAGCATCTGTATCGGACTCATGCCATAAGCACCCCAATTGGCATCATTGTTAAGATTCATAAAAGACATCATTTTTTTATCAAATGTGCTAATCGGAAGCGGCGTCAGTAAACCCTCACCCGGATAAATTGTGTCGGAGGCATTCCCCCACCGGTCGCTGACAATGATTGCAAACAGGGTAGGCTTCGAATCATATCCGCGAAGCACCAAGCCGTCAAACTCTTTCTGGGAAGTCGCCAACTGCATGGTTTGTAATCTGCCGTTTTCGTCCGAAGCGAGTAAACTGAAAGTCAATGACGCCTTGTCCGTATTTTCCCAATTATAAAGCGCTCCACCGAAAAACGCTTCGATGTTTATGGTTTTGACCACTTTGCTCACCGATGATTCCAGCGGCGTGAACTGAATGTCCACCGGGTCGGAGGCGACCATCGCACGATTGATTGTATAAATCTTCGCCGAATGTGCTTGCTCGTCGTTGAATCCGGTTATCAGTAATTGGTTACTATAGTAAGACGCTACGATTTCATGGGTTGTCCCGTTGGTGACAGTGTACACGGCTTTCACTTCCAGAATATCTTCTTCATTCGGAATTTGATAAGTAACCAATGCGCCTCCCGGTTGAGGCGTCACCTCCTGTATGGTCACAACGCCCGGTTTTCCTTTGCTTTCACTGATAGGATCCAATGTTTTCTCCGTACAAGAAAACAACAGAAACAAACCGGCAATAAAACTAAAATAAACTGTTTTCATATTAATTATATTATTTATTTAATTTTCAATTTTCAATTTTCAATTTTTAATTATTCTACCATCCCGGATTTTGCACCAATTGTGGATTTTTAATGATGTCGCTTTCGGGTATCGGGGCAAAATAATTCTTCAGCGTAAATTCCGGCGTAAATAAAGTAGTCACGGAATAATAATCATCGACACCCGTTGCCATTACATTCCAACCGCGTATCAATACATTCAATTCCTGGGGAGCGGTTTTCCAGCGGCGTGTATCCCAATAATGCTGACCTTCGAGCGCTAATTCGATTTTCCTTTCCCGCCGGATAATGTCACGCAGACCTGCCTTGGACGAAGGTTTCTCTTTCAAATCTTGATTGGCATGGTTGCGATAACTTTCCACCACGCCTTCCAATCCGGCACGCTCACGCACCCTGTCGATATATTGATATACTTCTTCGCTCGGACCTGTTGATTCGTTGATGGCTTCGGCGGTGAGTAACAGTAAATCGGCAAATCGCATTTCAGGGAATGGATAAGTTTGGTAAGAAACGGCAATTGCATCCCTGAATGACGTACCCATCGACACTAATTTTTTGGGCCAATAACCGGTAGCATTGTATTCCTGCGTGGAAGGAACCGGAGAAGAATATTCCCGATAACGTCCTTTCAGGTGATTGCAATTCACGTCATCGTCAGGCAAATTGAAATAATTGCCATACCATTTGCCCCGGTCGAAACCCAAAGTGGCGTAAAAACGGGGTTCACGGTCGAAATGAAGGGCAGCTGTCCGTTCGCCTTTTTGGATGCAATACTTGTTTTCCTCATCTCCTACACGGATATTGTAGCGACCGGCATAATCGTAACTGGCATCTTCTTCAATCGGTATTCCGTTTTTAGAGTAAAACAGTTCCGCCACATTCAAAGGCACACCCATGGTTCCTTGGTAATACAGGTAGCCCATGGTTAAATCCATATTCGCCAACGAAGGCAAAGCCAAGCTTTGAAAGTCTGTCCCGATGGGTTTTGAAACCGTTCCCCAAAGGATTTCCGGATTCCATCGTTCGGATACGGATGAACGGAGCGTATTCACCAACAGGGTAAAATCGGAGGTCGGTTTCGTTGACACAAAATCTGTTTTTTCGTACAAGCGGTAAGAGCCTCCGCATGATTCAACCGCTTCTTTGCAGGCTGCTGCCGCTTTTGTCCATCGGGAGGGGTCTTCTACCTGATTGAAAAAAGGTTCATTGTTATGGTCGAGAAAACTGTTATAATCTCGGTTGCCGTTGAAAAGTGGACTTGCCCAATAAACCAGCGCTTTCGCTTTGATAGCAAGCGCTGCGGATTTACTGAAACGTCCCAGTTCCGTAGAGCGGTTCTCAATGATTCTCGGAAATGAAGGGCTTGCAATCGCTTCATCAAGCAATTCGAGTACATAAGCGAAACAATCGTCTACTTTTTCGCGATATACCCGTACACCGCGGGTATCTTCATTCACGGTGTTGTTTTCCTTTAATAAGGAGATGGGACCGTAATAGGTGAGCAGATAGAAATGCAGGTATGCCTTGATGACTTTCACTTCCGCTATCAAACGGTCTTTGTTTTCCCGAGTCAAATCCTTCACTCCTTCCACTCTTTCTATGAAAGTATTACAGTCGCGGATACCGGCATAAAGCGACCGGGGAGAATCACCGGTGGAAGCCCAGTAATTAAACAAAGGGTCTGTTACCTGATCTACTCCCGTCATTGCCACCATTCCTTTTTGGTTTTTGCTAAAGGAATTAAACATCAGACCATAAGCGCCCACAAGTGCAGGATTCTCATTCCAACCGGAAGATTTAGGCAATGCCCAGTAACAAGTAGCCAGAAAACGTTCGGTGGTATAGCGGTCGGAGAAAGCGTGGTCAAGTGTTGCCACGTTATCGGGAACAACATCTAAGTAATCGCTGCACGAGTTCAACAACATTCCTGCCAACAGGCAGATCGCCGCATATTTGATTTTTATGATATGTTTCATTTTTAATTTTTTTTATTTGATATAATTTCAGAATCCAATATTAAGTCCCACATTGAATACCCGTTGCAAAGGATATCCCAGACCATAACCCGCCATTTCCGGGTCCCAAAGTTTGAATGGGCTCCAACTCATCAGATTGGTACCGCTAACGTACACACGCAAATTATTCAAATAGATTTTTTTGAGTATGTGTTGCGGGAGGGTATAACCAATTTCTGCCGATTTCAGGCGCAGAAAAGAGGCGTCTTGCATGAACCAAGTGCTGGTTTGCGTGTTATTTACCACTTCGGTAGTGGATAAACGGGGCCACAAGGCATAAATGTTCTGATTGCTTTCCGACCAGTAGCTGTTCGCAAAATCTTTGAGAACCGCATTTTGTCCGATTAAACCATCACTCGCGTTACTGTCCAAGAAAGGTTGTATTCTACCATTGCCATTCAAATTAAACCAAAAAGACTGAATAGCGGAACCTTGGAAAAAGAAGGAAACATCCAAGCCTTTGTATCCTACGGAAAGGCCAAAACCATAGTTGATTTCGGGAACGGTCGGGTTGCCGATCGGCACCTTGTCGAGTTCCGTTATCTTTCCATCTTTATTGATGTCGCGGTATTTTATATCGCCGCCATTGTATAATCCGAACTGTGTCGGCGAGTTGGCAACTTCATTGTCGTCAACGAATAAACGTTCGGCGATATATCCCCAGTTTTGTGCATTGCTGTAACCGACTTTTGACAACCAGGGCGAGGTGGAATAATCCGGTTCTTCCCATTCAAGAATCTTGCTGGTGGCATACGTAAAAGTTCCCCGTCCGGTAAACCAGACATCTTTGTTGATACTTTTTTCGTAATTCAACTCAACATCCACCCCTCTGCTGCTGCCGATACCCAGATTGGCTTTCACTTCGGGCAGGACGCCCATCGTTGCCGGCAGGATACGGCTTAGCAAGATATTTTCCCGCCTTTCGTGAAAAAGGTCAATATTGGCTGAAAGTCCGTTGTTCAGTACAAATTCAGCGCCCACATTCGTCTTGTAAGCAACTTCCCAACCAATTTCATTGTTGGCGAAACGGTTTATGACAACACCTCCTCCCGGGTTGTAATCCAGATTGCTTCCCCAGTTTGCAGGTCTATTAGCACCCATATTTACTTCCGACAGATAATAAAACCGGTCATTGTTGCTTCCGATGGCGTCGTTACCGGTCAAACCGTAAGTTCCTTTCAGTTTGAACTGATTAAATACCCCTTTCAAAGGTTCGAAAAAAGCTTCGTTAGACAACATCCACGCGGCGCCCACCGATGGGAAAAAGCCCCAGCGATTCTTTTTAGCGAAACGTTCCGAACCGTTATATCCAAAGTTGAACTCGGCAAAATAGCGGGTATCATAATTGTAGGCTAAACGTCCCGAAAGTCCCAGGTTGCGATTGGGCAGCGAGAGTTGCAAGTTGTTGGCAATTCCTCTTTTTTCCTGTCGAAGGATATATACCAACAAAGCGTTGAGGCTGTGTTTGTCGATTTTTTTGTTGTATTCCAAGGCAGATTCCAAGTATAATACCGTATTGATGTAACGCTCTCCCGGACTGTAATTAATCCACTCTTCACCTGTATCCGGATTCAAGCGTGCTAATTCATACTTGTTTTCCGCCAAATTAAAAGAAGATATATTGTAGAAAAACGGGTGATATTGGCGGGTAACGGCATATTCGGAATAACGGTTCATATTTAACATGGCGCGCGCCGTTAATCCGGGAGTAATCATACTCAGATTCTGTTTGACTTCAAACTGCGATAACATCAGGTTTTTACTATAATCTCTATATCCTTTCAGCGCTTCGGCATAAGGATTGATGTAACTTTCGCCGGCATAATTACCAAACAAGATATGGTTGGAATATTGATACTTGCTATCCGGCTCGTAATAGGGTTTGAAATAAACCGGATTGGCTTGCAGGACTTTCATATACATTTCGGAACCGCCGTCGATGGGTCCGGTATATTCGTCGAAAGTGGCGCTCAACCTCAAAATGAGTTCCGTTGTCTTGGTCACATTGACATTGACATTGGAACGAACGGAATATTTAGACAAACTGATATTTGAATTGAAATTATTGCGTTTGTCCACTTTCATATTGCCGTTATCCTGCGAAACGTTGGCGGCCACATAATAGCGGGCGATTGCGCCACCGCCGCTGATACTCAAATTGGCTCGCTGATTGAAAGCCACATCGTTGAACATGGTATCGTACCAGTCCGTAGTGGGATAAATATCCGGATAACGACCTTGTTCGGTCATATACATTTTTTCCTGCGAGTATAACGGAACGCCCAAGAGATCACGAGTCATATAAGCTTCGTTGTGCATTTTCATAAAGGTTATAGGGTCGGCAACTTGGACTTTTCTGGTAGGACTTGAAAAAGAACTCTCCAAGCGGGCATTCACCTGCACTTTCCCTTCTTTACCTTCCTTGGTTGTGACTAAAATTACGCCATTGGCACCACGCGCACCGTAAAGCGCCGTTGCCGTAGCATCCTTCATGATTGAGAAGCTGGCAATGTCATCGGTGTTCAAACGCGCCAGATCTTCGGTAGTCAACTCCACGCCATCAATCAAAATCAAGGGGTCTTTTTTGGCGTCGGCGCCAAAAGAGGTAATACCCCGAATAAAGAAGTTGGCGTTATCCTTTCCCGGTTCACCGCTTTGTTGATAGGAAATCAAACCGGCAACACGACCGGCGAAAGCCGTAGTCAGGTTACTGCTGGGCACTTTTAATTCGCTGGGTTTTACGGTAGTGATTGAAGCCAGCACGCTCTCTTTCTTTTGTTTACCGAACGCCACAATGGTCACTTCGTCCAATTCGTTTTCCTGAGGCTTGAGAGACACATTGATTTGCCTTTTTTCACCGATTGTTACCGACTGTCGCTGGTATCCCAAAAAAGAAAATTCCAACACATCCGTGGGAAATGCCTGAATGGTGTATGTTCCATCCACATCGGTGGTTACTCCGCGGGGCGTTCCTTTTACGACAACGGAAGCGCCGGGTACGGTTTCTCCGGTTTCGTCCGTGACGATACCCGTTACTGTAACGCTCTGCTGTGCAAATACACCAAGTGAACAGCAACAAAGGCACACGAACAAGCCTAATTTCAAAAATTTACTCCAATTTGTTTGTTTTTCATTCATGTTTATTCATATTAATAGTTAAAAAATAAATAGTCTTCTTCCTATTTT